>CAZMNK010000027.1:0-48917 GCA_964567625.1 uncultured Enterobacterales bacterium
GCCGCGAGGACCTGCGCAACTCGGACCAGGACCCCGGCATCTGGCTGACCCTGGATACGGAAAACAAGACGCTCACCATCTCGGACAACGGCATCGGCCTCACTGCAGAAGAGGCCAAGGAGCACCTGGGCACCATCGCCCGGAGTGGCACAAAGGCCTTCGTCCAGGCCCTCGAGGACAGCAAGGGCGAGGACGCCCTGATCGGACAGTTCGGTGTGGGCTTCTACTCGGCGCTCATGGTCGCGGACACCGTCACCGTGGAGTCCCTGTCCGCGCTTCCCGATGCGGAGCCCGTGTGCTGGTCCTGCGACGGTTCCACCAACTACACCCTCTCCAAGGGCTCCCGAGAGACGCGGGGAACCGACGTCATCCTGCAAATGCGAGAGGACGCCCTGGAATTCGCCGAGCTGGACGCACTTCGCAACATCATCCGCAAGCACAGCGAGTTCATCCGCTACCCGATCTCCCTGGACGAAAACGTCGTCAACGAGCCCGACGCTCTCTGGACCCGGGACCCCAAGACGATTTCCGACGAGGAGTACGGTGCTTTCTACCGTCACGCGACCGGGGACTGGGGAGAGCCCGCCGCCTGGCTGCACGTCCGCGCCGATGCGCCACTGCAGTACCGCACAGTGCTCTTTTTTCCGGCACAGGCTCCCTTTGACCTCAACTACCCCGACGGCAAGCGACCCCTGAAGCTCTACGCCCGGCGGGTGCTGATCGAGGAAGAGGCCAGGTTCCTGCTGCCCGAGTACCTCCGCTTCGTCCGCGGCGTCGTGGACACCGAGGACCTGGAACTCAACGTCTCCCGAGAAATGGTGCAGCAGACCCCTGTGGTCCAGGTCCTGAAGACCCAGATCACGAACCGGGTGCTGAAGCGACTCAAGGACCTCGCCAAGAAGGACAGCGAGACCTACGAGAAACTCTGGAGCGAGATTGGAAACGTCCTCAAGGAGGGCATCCACGGCGACGCCGAGCGACGGGACAAGCTGGTCGAACTCGCTCGCTTCCGCACCACCCGCGGTGAAGACGCCTGGGTCTCCCTGGCCCAGGTCGTCGAAGCCCAGGCCGAGAGCGATGACACCATCTGGTACTTGACCGGACCCGACCTGGAGACGGTCAACCGCTCCCCCCACCTGGAGAGCTTTCGCAACCGGGGCATCGAGGTCCTGCTGCTGACCGACGTGGTCGACGAGTGGGTGGTCCAGTCCCTGACCGAGTACCAGGGAAAGCCACTCAAGAGCGTGGCCCGCGGCGAACTGGAACACGAAGAGACCGGTGATACCGAACTGGCCGAAGGGCTGCTCGGCTGGATCAACGAACTCCTGGGCGACCAGGTCAAGGAGGTCCGGGCCTCCAGGCGCCTCACGGACAGCCCCTCGGTCCTGGTGGACGACACCGGGGGCATGGGCGCCAACATGGAGCGGATCCTGGCGCAGATGGGCCAGCAGTTCCCGACCAGCGGCCGCATCCTGGAGGTCAACGCCAGCCATCCCCAGCTCCAGGCCCTGGCCAGGCTCCACGATGCCGGGGAGACCGACAGGGCCGCACCCCTGGCCGGCCTGTTGCTGGACCAGGCCCTGCTGCTCGAAGGCAAGGTCCAGGATCCCACGGGACTGGTGGAGAGAATCCAGGCCCTCGGGGCACTGGCAGCCAGCGCACTGGGGGTCGATGTCGGGGGGGAGACCGCCGAGGAGTAGCGCCGCATCCATCCCGCTGGAGCCGCGGTTCCGGGATCATGGGCGAACCCGGGGCTAGTCTTCCAGGGCCTCGAAGAGGTCCAGGAGCTTCCTCCGGCGGTGCCTGGGTGGCACCAGTTGTCTCCGCACCTGGTTGAAGGGCGGATCCAGGTAGTGCGGTGCACTCGTTTCCACCGGACCCCGGGAGTGGTAGGGAGCGAGCATCCGTTCGATCTCCTGCCGAGCCGCTGCGTGGTCCGCCAGGATCTGAGTCCGATCCCGGCGATGCTGTTCCACCTGGTAGGACCAGGCCAGTCCCTTGCTCTTCGCCGGCCACTCGATGGCCAGGCTCTGCCCCTCCCGGGTGATGACCATCCAGACCAGGGGACCTCCAAGGACCACCAGGGCAAAGAACACCGAGAGCGGTAGCGCCACGAGAGGGTCCTGCCAGGCCAGGGAGAGTCGCTTGACCAACAGGTTCGCGTGCCCCAAGTGGGCCGCGTAGGCCACCAGGTCCTCGGCGATGACCCGAGCCCGCTCGTCCTCGAGATCCTGCTTCTGCTGGGCGAATACCGCTGGCGACAGGGTCTCCGAACGCTCGGACAGGGCGGACTGTCGGGTGTCCAGGGCGGCGAGCACCACCTCGGCATGCAGGGCCACCATCATCTCCCGCTGGGCCTCGACCGTGGCCTCGTCCACGGTGCCCACCGCGAGCAGGGCGGACTGGCTGAAGGGACCGGCAAAGAGAAGCAGCACCAGGATCGTCCACATCGACGGCCGCCAGTCCCGAGGCACCTCGGCATGCCAGCGCGCGTGTCCCGTACCCGCCACCACCAGCCGAAGCAGGTTCAACACGAAGAGCGCCAGGCCCAGTGCCCCAAGGCTGGCGAAGAGCGCACTGTCAAAGGCCAGGATCAATACGGCGTAGACCCCGATGCCCACGATCCCCGCCGAGACCAGGTTGCCCATCCCCACACAGGCAAGCTTCAGCTGTTCTCCGCGGGTGTAGCGGGGAACCAGGTCTCCGAGGGTATCGGGATCCAGTCCCCCCAGGTCATAGAGCAGAAGCAGCCAGCGCATTCCTTCAGGCCTTCTCGATGAAGCGGTCCAGGTCCTCGGCGATGGCCTTCAGCGTCCGCTGGCGGAATTCCTCCAGGGCCCGCTCGGAGATCTCCTGTTCCACCCCCAGCCGCTGACGCTCCCGCTGGAGAGCCGACTCGTACTGGTGGTAGCGCTCCTTCAGCGCAACCATCTCGCCCTTGCCACGAACCTCGATCGCTTCGAGTTCAATGCCTTCTCGGGCAGCCACCAGGTGCTTGAGGTTCTGCTCCAGGTAGTCATAGGGCCCCTTGGCCAACATCAACTTGAACAGGATCGGCGCCACCTCGATCGACAACAACAGGAGCATCAGCATCCAGCCGCCGATGGGGCTGATCTTCTCCGCGATCTGGATGCGTTTCATCAGGCCATCCAGGTTGTTGCCCTGCCTGGCATTGAAGGCCTTCTGTTCCTCCAACTCGGCATTGAGGTTCTCCAGGTCCGCCTTCCAGCGCGTGACGTCCTGTTCCACTGGAGCGCCACGAGCAGCATTCAAGTCCCGATCCGCGGCAAGTTCCGTCTCCAGGGCGTCCAGGTTCTCCTTCTTGTCCCGCCAGGCCGGGCCCCGACCCGCCACGCCACTGCCGCTCAACCCTTCAGCCTCCCGCTCGAGCTGCTTGCGCTGGCCCACGATCTCCTTGCGGCGTTCCTCGAAATAGTCCCGGCGCTCATCCAGGCGCCCCTGGGCCCCTTCGATTCGCTGCAACAGCTCGGTCTTCTTCTCCTCCACCATCTCGGTGGCCTTGTCGTTCAGTTCCGCCACGTAGGACTGCTGCTCCAGTTCCAGTTGGGCCTCGATCTCCGATTCCATGATGCGGATCTCGAGGGGCTTGGAGAGCGTGACTCCGATCATGATGGCCATGAGCAGCCGGGGCATTGCACCCCCCAATTCCTGGAGGGTCAGGGCCTCGGTGCCGTCCCCCTTGCCTCCGCTGGAGACGACGAAGCGGTCCAGGTTGAAGATCACCAGGCACCAGACAAGGCCCGCGGTGATGGCAATGGCCACAGAGGGTGAATGCAGGGCCTGCTGGGCCCCGGCCAGCGCCGTGTCCTGCTTGGGGGCGAAGACCGTGTAGAAGGCGTAGCTGCCTGAGATGAAGGCCAGCACAGTGGTGGCAAAAACCACGCCCCCGATGCCCTCGTACTTGGCCCATTCCCCCCGGGGGCATTTCTGAAGCAGCGCTTCATCGACCCCAGCGCAGAACCAGAGAAAGCGGGTGATGGGGCCCGGCTTCTTCCCAAAGTCGTAGTCAATGCCCCCAGGGGGCGACGTGGGTTCACTCATCGGATGACTCCTCGGAGGCGGATGAAAAATCGAAACGAGGGATAAAAGGAAGGCGAAGCCCGACGTGCATGGCAGGGGAACGAAGTCGTACCTCCGCCCCCGAAACCTCCACCGCCAAGCGGGGAATGGAGGGACCGTGACCGGGCAATTCCTCGGTGTGCTCGGCGTGGCCCCAGAGGTTGCGCACGGACACCCGCAGGGTGCCTGGCACCGGCACCAGGGCCTGCCAGGACTGTCGACCCCAGAACCGTCGGCGTTGGCCTCCCAGGCGGGCCAGCCCCCAACCCGACAGGGTGATGAGGACCGGCGTGCGTCCGTCGTGAAAGGCCCTGGCGTGCAGAACCTCCACAGCCTCGATCCGGGGGCGGGAGAATCCGATCATGGACAGGGCCTCACCACGTCGATGCGCCGGTTGAAATGGCCCAGGGATTCCTGCTGCACCAGTGGGCGATCCGCGCCCACCCCCACGGTGATCAGCCGCGTGGAGGAGATGCCAGCCCTGGACTCCAGCCACGAGGTCACGGCCCTTGCCCGGACCCCCGACAGGCCGACCTCGGGTCCATGGCCCTCCAACTGAATCGGGCCCTCCACACGACGCAGGAGGCGACCCAGTCGACGCAAGGTTGCCGAAGCATCGGGACGCAACTCCCCACTGCTCTCGTCGAAGAGCACCGATGCCGAGAGATGCACCGGGAGACCACAGGACCAGGAAGCCGGGTCGGACAGAGCGCTGTCCAGAGAGCGACGAGGATCCCCCCCCACCTCGGTTGCCTGTTCCAGCAGATCGGCCACCGGGTCGTGGACCGTCGCCTCTTCCAGGTGATCGAGGGTCTCCTGCAAGGCGATCCGAACCGAGCCCAGGGTCTCCATCTCCGCCGAATCAATGGCGCAACCCGCCTCGGGCACCGCACTCCACAACCACAGCCCAGCGCTCCAGGCCCCCACCGCGAGCACCCCGGTGGCCCGCCAGTGCACGCCGAGGGCAGCAACCAGGGGAAGCAGGACAGGGGACAGGCTCCACAGGGTCCGGTCGGCACAGGGCTCCGACCCGATCTGCCAGGCCACGCCCCCAATGGCCAGGCCTGCGAGTGCCAGGACACCCAGGGTGCCCAGACAGCCTCCCCGTCCAGACCCCTGCAGCGACGAGGGAACCCGCCCATGACTCGCCCAGAAACCACCCACAACACCGAACCACAGAGCCGTCGAGACCGGCCCGCCCACCAGCCACAGCGACGCCACGACGGCCACCAGTACCGGCAACCCGAAAAGCCCGACAAGGGCGCACCCCAGGCTGGCTCCACTGCCCTCCCCATGACCTGTCCCTTCGACCTCGCGGGTGTCGGGACCGTAGACCACCAGTCCCTCGTGGGAGGTGACCACCTCCTGGACAGGCGCCTTCTCTGGCAACGGGGAAGACGACAGAACCTGGGGTGCTGCCTCCAGGACCAACCGACCCCACAAGGTCCCACGAACCCGGAGATGGCCCTCCTCGTGGTGCAGCAGGCTCACCTGGTGCAACCGCACATCCTGCAGGGTGACTGGCAGGGCCTCCTGGGACGAGGTCGCCACCTGGACATCCTCCAGGGTCTCTGCGAGCCAGGGCAGGTCAATGCGCTGTGGAGGAGGCGGTCGATCGCCCCGGGACAGACCCGTGAGCACCCCACCCAGGGACTGCAGCCGGGCCCCACGATCCGCGGGTCCGACCAGCGTGTAGTGCCCGTCAAAGGTCCCGGAGATCCAGGATCCTGACGCCGATGGGGCCCCCAGAACGGCCTCCAGGGACCCCTCAAATGCCTCCTCGTCCCAGTTCGAACCTTCGAACCGGCGGTGGAGCTCCGCGATGCGTGCTGCAAGAGACAGAGAAGGGCCTTCGGGCAAGAACGGGAGGGTAGCAGCCCCCGGCCTTCAGTCCGTCGCGGACCTCTCGGACAGGTCTCCGAGCATGGCCAGAGCCGCCACTGGCCCGACCCAGACCGCCAGCACTCCTGCGATCAACCCCTTGAGCCAGCACCAGACAGCCGGGTCAAGACCCTGGGGAAAGACCGACGCCAGGGCCCAGGAGAGGGGCAGACCAAAGAGCAGCACACCTGTGCCTCCCAGGACCAGTGCCCGGCGACCGGTGTGGGCCGGCAACCAGCGGAGCAGGGGCCATTGTTCCCGGGCCCAGTCCGGCCGGGGAAGCTTTCCGCGACCCACCTCGAACCGCACGATCCAGCCCACGATGAGGGCCACCAGGAATGGCAGCACGAATGCGGTGACCAGGGTGTCCGTGACAAGGCTGGGGTCCCCGGTCAGCGGCACTA
Source organism: uncultured Enterobacterales bacterium (assembly GCA_964567625.1). Taxonomy (GTDB): domain Bacteria; phylum Myxococcota_A; class UBA796; order UBA796; family CAJQPC01; genus CAYFPX01. Next base: position 6,366 of record CAZMNK010000027.1, read on the forward strand.
CAGCCATGGACCCGAAGATCGCCCGGGCAATGCCGTAGTTGATCCCCAGGTTGATCCCAAAGCCCACCAGGCCCTGGTCAAGCCACAGGAAGCGACGGTGCCGCGGGTGCAGGACCGGGTTCATTCAGCGACCCTTCGTGAACTCCTTCCACTTGTTCCGGACCACGCCCTGGAACTGGTAGCTCGCCTCCATGGTGACCTGGGGCAACCAGGTGAGCACATCGTCTCGGACCTGCCGGCTATAGGGCCGGAACAGGTAGTAGCGGGCGATCACTCGCATCCCGAAGGCCCCCTTGTTCACCTGGAACTCCGGTCCTGCAACGATCGCCGTGTCGATCTCCCAGACATCGCCCGGAACACCACTGGCCCGGGGGCCATCGTAGATCGTCCAGATGACTGACGGCCCGGCCCGTACCAGGACGTCCCAGCGAAAATTCTCCGGCTGCCGGTGAGGAATACGCAGCCCAGGAGTCAGGGTGACCCCGTGACGCAGACGAAAGGCCTCCCGTGGCTCTTCGTTGTAGGCCGGCTCAACGTTCGTACCCCCCAGGGTGGCAAAGCCACCAAAATCGACGAACACGAGCCTTCCCAGGCGCGAATCGATTCCAGCTGAGACACCGACCACCCCCGGGCCTCCCACCACGGAGAGCCCCCCATGGGCCCGGATCTGGGCGTCCATGCTGACTCTCTGGGCCTGGGCCGGTGATGCGAGACAGAGCCCCACCAACAGGACAACAAGCTTGCGGACAAAAATAGGAATCCGAACCATCACGAGACGCTAATCCTCTTCGAACAGGTGTTCGCCCAGGGCCACCAAGGCCTGCAGGTCGTGAACCTCACCTTCCAAGCGTGGCAGTTCCACCAGGAAACCCCCGGCGGCATCAAGCTTAGCGGCAAGATCGTCAATGAGTTGTCGTTCCCGTCGAACCACCTCACGCAGGCGACCATGGGCCGATCCGAGGCGGGCCATGAGACGGACCTGGGTGCCTGTGGGAAGTCCCTGGACTTGCTCGGACAGGACATCCGCCAGCAGTGTGTCGGGCTCCATGGACACGTCCTCACACCGATGGACCTGGTTGATCACCGTCCCCCCACGGGGCAGTTTCCGGGCCCGAAGCTCCCGGGCGAAGAAGTCCGCGACCTCCAGGGAGGGCACGCTGGGCGCACAGACCGTCACAAAGGCAGACTCGCGAGAGGACAACAGACCCATCACCTCTTCGTGGCGTTCACGAAACCCGTCGACCATCTCAGTGAAGAGCAGGAGGAACTCGCTAAGGCCTTCCAGAAAATCCCTGCCGAAGACAAAACCCAGGAGTCGGAAGACCACCGCCGAGGTGCCCGCCACAAGCCGACCAAAGACCTTGCGCTCATCGTAGGGGGTCAAAAACCACTTGATGATCCCGGGATCGAAGAACCGCGTCAGTCGACTGGAGGCCTCCAGGAAGTCCAGGGCATTCTTGACCGGGGGCGTGTCCAGCACGATCAGGTCGAAGCGCTCCGAGAGAGCGAGATCATGGAGCATCTCCCCCGCCATGTACTCCTGGGTCCCGGCAAAGGTCGAGGACATGACCCGGTAGATCGAATTCGCCAGGATGCGCTCTGCTGTGTCCTTGTCCGGTGCCATTCTGCGAATCAGGTTGTCGAAGGCACTCCGGGTGTCGAGCATCAGGGCCCAGAGCTCGCCTCCCTCCACCGGGTCCAGACCCAGCCCCTCCAGGTCGATGCGCGTCTCCTCGTTGCCGAACTTCTTGAGACCCAGGGCGTTGCCCAGGCGACGGGCGGGATCGATGGTCAGCACCATCACCCGACGTCCCTGTTGCGCCGCCCACAGGGCCATGGTCGCGGCCACCGAGGTCTTTCCCACGCCCCCGGACCCCACGCAGACCACCAGGGACCGCGTGGTGAGCAGCTCCGGGGGACCTGGGATGGCAGCCCGGTTCAAGCGTCCGCCCAGCTGGATCGGGCCAGGGCTGCGGAGACCTGTCGAACCAGTCGACCAGGCCCGTGTTCACGACTGAGGCGTGGGACCTCCAGCAAGCGCACGCCATCCAGACCAGCCGACAGCCGCTCCAGGGCCTGGGCCGTGGACTCCTCCAGCACCGCTTCCCAGCGGCCAGCCCGCAACAGGTCTACCCCGGGATGCTCGGCGTCCACGGCGTCACTGAGGCGCTCCAGGAGCAACTTCTCGCCCTCGTCCAGGGTCGGACGTGCGGACTGGTTGAGCACCACCAGGGGAATGCGAAGGTTCGGCGCCTGTTCTCGGAGCTTTTCCCATGTCTCGAGGGTCTCGTTGACCACCATCTCCTCGGGAAGAGAGACCATCACCAGGCTCGTGCCCGGGTCACCCAACAGCGCCATGGCTTCCTGCCCCCGCTGGTGGATCGGGCCGGTGGCGAAGAGCCGCATGACCATCCAGGGAATCTGCAGAACGGAGACCGCGTGACCGCTGGCAGGCAGATCCACGACCACCAGGTCGTACTCGTCGCAGAGCCAGACCAGCTTGCTGAGCAACACCACCTCTCGACTGCCCGGCGTGGCATCCAGGAATCGCTGGACCATCCGGTTCTGGAGGATCATTCGCACGATCCGTCGAATCCCCACCACCCGCTCGACCCACTCGGCCAGGGCGTTGATCCAGTCCAGGTTGGAGATCGACAGATCCGGCGCGACGCTTCGAGCCTCGTACTCCGGTGCCTGGCCATAGATCGCCGTCGTCGAGGGATGCTGGTTGTCGAATTCCGCCAGCAGTGTCTTGCGGCCCTGGGCCGCGGCCAGCTGGGCGATCGCCGCCGCCACAGTGGTCTTGCCCACGCCACCTTTTCCGGTGACCAGCACCAGTTTGCCGTAGACCAGGTCAACGACGTTCACAGGACTCTCCGAAACACGGGCCGTGGGTTTCCTATCCGGCCCTCACCCAAGAGGGTTCAGATGTCCAGGTTTCGCACGTTCAGCGCGTTGTCCTGGATGAACTCCCGCCGCGGATCTACCTCATCGCCCATCAGAATGGTGAAGATCGTGTCCGCATCGATCGCGTCGGAGATCTGGACCTGGAGAAGCGTCCGATTTTCCGGGTCCAGGGTGGTCTCCCAGAGCTGCTCCGGGTTCATCTCTCCCAGCCCCTTGTAGCGCTGGATCTCGTAGCCCTTTCGTGCCATCGCCAGCACCGCGTCGACCGCCGACGGCCAGGACGCGAACACCTTGTCACCCAGGGACACCGGCAAAGGCAGGCGTTCCCGCATCTCGGTTGCCAACCGGGAGAGCGTGGACTCCTCGAAGTGCCCAGTCATCACAGCCCCCAGCACCGTGATTCGGTCTCGTCCCTGGTTCAGGGTCTGGACGTGCAGGGCATAGCTGCCCTGGTCGTCGTGGAAGACCACCTCGATCCCGCGAATCGTGAGGTCGGGATGAACCTGGATCAGGGACTCCTTGAGCCGAGAACCCGCCTCCTCCAGAGCCGCCCGTTCCGTTCCCACCGCGGGTCCATCGATTCGCATCCACGCATCCAGGACGGCCGGATCCGCCACGCGACCCTGCCGATCCAACACCGCCTGGTAGCGAGAGCCGATTCGAATGGCCTGGAGCAGGTCACTGCCTTCCAGGGTGACCTCCCCCGGCAAGGACAGGCTCAGGTTCCGAGTGCCCTGCTGGAGCAGAAATTCCTCGAGGGCCGTGTCGTCCTTGAGGTAGCGCTCCTTCTTGCCCCGCCTCACCTTGTAGAGCGGAGGCTGGGCGATGTAGAGGTGGCCCCGCTGGACCAGTTCACCCATCTGCCGGTAGAAGAAGGTCAGGAGCAGGGTCCGGATGTGGCTGCCATCGACATCGGCATCGGTCATGATGATGATGCGGTGGTACCGGAGCTTCTCGACATCGAACTCCGGGCCGATCGAGGTGCCCAGGGCCGAGATGATGGTCTTCACCTCGTTGTTGGCCAGCATCTTGTCGAAGCGGGCCTTCTCCACGTTCAGGATCTTGCCTCGAAGGGGCAGGATCGCCTGGTTCACGCGATCGCGACCCTGCTTGGCGGAGCCCCCCGCAGAGTCGCCCTCCACAAGGTAGAGCTCGCACTTTCCAGGATCCTTTTCCTGGCAATCCGCCAGCTTGCCCGGAAGATCGCCCCCATCCAGGATGGACTTGCGACGGGAGAGTTCCCGGGCCTTGCGGGCCGCATCTCGTGCCCGTGCTGCATCCAGGGCCTTGGAGATGACGGACTTGGCGACCTGGGGGTTCTCCTCCAGGTACGCCCCCAGGACGTCGTTGACGATCGCTTCAACGAGCCCCTTGACCTCGGAGTTGCCCAGCTTGGTCTTGGTCTGACCCTCGAACTGCGGTTCTGGGAGCTTGACCGAGAGCACCCCGACCAGCCCCTCTCGCACGTCATCCCCGCCCAGGCTGGTCCCCTTGGCGTTCTTGAGCAGGTTGTTGGTCTGGGCGTAGGCATTGAGGGAGCGCGTCAGCGCGGAGCGCAGCCCGGTCAGGTGGGTTCCGCCCTCGATGGTGTTGATGTTGTTGGCAAAGGTCAGGAGGACTTCGTTGTAGGCCGAGGTCCACTGCATGGCGATCTCGACCGCCACCCCTTCACGCTCCCCGTTCATCACGATGGGCGGTTCATGCAGGTGGGTCTTGTTCTTGGAGAGGTGCTCCACAAAGGACCGGATGCCGCCTTCGTACTGGAAATCGTGCTCTCGACCATCCCGAAGATCCTGGATCTTGATCCTCGTCCCCGGGTTCAGGAAAGCCAACTCCCGCAGGCGTCCGGAGAGCCTGTCGAAGTTGAACTCCAGCGTCTCGGTGAAGATGCTCGCGTCCGGCTGGAAACGAATGCAAGTCCCCCGTTGGGTGGTGGGGCCCTGCTCGGCCAGGTCGTCCTGGGGAGCTCCCAGGGCGTATTTCTGGGTGTAGTGCGTGTCGTCCCGCCACACATCGAGCCAGAGCCACTCCGACAGGGCATTCACACAGGACACCCCCACGCCGTGGAGGCCACCGGAGACCTTGTAGCTGGAGGAATCGAACTTCCCCCCCGCATGGAGCACCGTCAGCACAACCTCGGCCGCCGGACGCCCCTCGGTGGGATGCATGGAGACCGGGATGCCGCGGCCGTTGTCCTGGACCGAGCAGCTGCCATCTTCGTGGAGGACGACAATGATCTCGGTGCAATACCCCGCCAGGGCCTCATCGATGGAGTTGTCGACCACCTCGTAGACCAGGTGATGCAGGCCACGCTCGGCGGTGTCACCGATGTACATGGCTGGGCGCTTGCGCACGGCTTCCAGGCCCTCGAGGACCTGAATGCTTCCAGCGTCGTACTGGGTCTCCACCCCGGGTTCAGCCGACTCGGACATAGGCGGGGAAACCTCCCTCTCAACAGGCTCTGACACAAGGCCTGCAATCGTTTTTTCATAACCCGTCGGCATCGCCACCGCATCCCTTCTCAACGGCCCACGAATCCTCAGGATTTCAAGGAAATCCGACCGTCCGAGACCTCCAGGCAAAGCCGCTGATCCGCCGGAAGTGCATCGATCCACAAGGGATCCGTGGTGGACACGAAGACCTGGACCCCGGAAGCCCGGAGCCGCTCGACCAGTCGACCGGTCCGGAGGTGATCCAACTCGCTGCTCAGATCATCCAGCAACAACAGTGGACGAACCAGGGCAGGCAGGTCCAAAACGGCCAGGGTCAGGGCCAACACCACCGACCGAACCTGTCCCTGGGAGCCAAAGGTACGCACGGGCTTTCCATCGATGTGCACGGTCATCTCGTCCCGCTGGGGTCCGACCAGGTTCATCCCTCGGCGCAGGGCCTCCGGTCGGCGCTGCTCCATCAGGGAGGCATAGCTGGCCGCCATCGACGCCTCGTCGTCCCCCACCAGTGCAGTGCGGTAGCCCAACACCGCATCATCCGTCCCCGAAATGGCCTTGTGGTGCTGCTGAAACGGCTCCTGGAGGGCTTCAAGAACCTCTCGCCGACGAGAGACCAGTCGGGCGCCAGCGATGGCCAGCTGGGCGTCCAACGTGTCCAGCCAGAGAGGATCCGGAGAGTGATCCTTGAGCAACCGGGTCTTCTGCTCCAGGAGCTTTCGGTGCTCACGGGCCAGCAAAAGGAACCGAGGCTTCAGGGTAAAGGCTGCTCGATCCAGGAAGCGCCTTCGGGCATCGGGACCTCCTTTGACCGTCTCCAGGCTCTCCGGTGCAAAGACCAGGGCCCGAATGTCCTTGAAGTAGTCGACCAGGGCCCCAGGGGGCTTGCCATCCACCATTCCCCGGCGACCTTCTGGCCCCAGTTCCACCCGGTAGTGACGAAGGACCTCTCCCCGGCGCAAGGTGCCCTCCAGCATCGCAGCGTCCTGACCCCAGCGGATCTGCTCCTTGACGCTCCGGGTCCGAAAGCTCTTCAGGGTCGCCAGGTTGTAGATCGCCTCGAGCCAGTTCGTCTTTCCCTGGGCGTTGTCTCCGTAAAGCACCACAAAAGGAGCATCGACGTCGATGGCATCATCGACCAGGTTTCGGTAGCCCCGGGCCGAGATTCGGACCAGGCGGGTGGACTGGTTCAAGCGGTGTCAGTCCAGCCGCATCGGCATGATCACAAACAGGCCCTCATCCTGGTCTATTTCCCGCAAGAGCGCTGGCATCAACGGATCCGTCAACTCCACCAGGACCTGGTCCCCCACCGTGGTGGCAAGGGCTTCGCTGAAGTAGCGACCATTGAAGCCCACGGTGATCGGGTCACCATCGAGCTCACAGGGAACATCCTCCCGAGCCTCTCCGACATCCAGGTTCTGGGTGGAAAGCGTGAGGTGATCCCCTTCGAACTGGAAACGCACCGGGCGGGTCTGGTCGGACGCCAAGAGCCCCACACGCTTCACCGCGGCCAACAGGGCGGCTCGGTTGATCATCACTCGCCGCTGGCTTGCCGAGGGAATCACCTCTCGGTAGCCCGGAAATTCCCCATCGATCAGCCGGAAGAAAAACCGGCCTTCCTCGGTCTGGAGAAGAGCCCCGTTGTCGGAAAAAGACAGGCTCACCACCTCGTCTCCCCGCTCTGCGAGCTTTCGCATCTCACCCAGGGCCTTGCGTGGGAGCAGGCGAGCCGCAGGCATTCCGAATTCTCCTGAAAACCCGGCCTCGGCAAAACTGAGACGGTGACCATCTGTACCCACCATGCGCAACCGTGGGCCGTCGTCGGTGCTGGAGAGTTCCAGGTGGGCCCCGTTGATTCCATAGCGGTTGTCGTCACTGCACACGCAGAAATGGGTGCGATCGATAATCCACTTGAGACCACTGGCTGGAAGCGTGAGGGTCGACGTCCCGGTGAACTCAGGCAGCGGGGGGTACTCCTCTGGCGGAGAGCCAACCATCTTGAACCAGGCTGACCCGGAGGTGATCTCCAGGCGGTGGTTCGGACCAAGCACCAGGTGGACCGTGTTGTCCGGCAGGGATTTGGTGATCTGGAAGAGATGGGCAGCGTCCAGGGCAATGGCCCCGGAAGTGGTGACATTGGCGCCCAGATCACCAGTAAAAGCGATCTCAGTGTCCGTTGCGGTCATGCGCAGCCGATCTTCAGAAGCTTCCAACAAGACGCTGGAAAGAATGCGGTTTGTGCTGCGGCGTTCCACGATGCCTTGGACGCGGGTCAGTCCGTGAGAGAAGGCGTCGCGGTCAATGTACAGGTCCATGCTGGAGGCTCCAGAGAGACTAGAAATTAAAGGACTATCTATGTATTTCGTTGTGGATCGATCAGTCCTGTCGAGTGTGGGGAGAACTCGAAGAATTCAAGCGATCTAAGGGAGTTGGATCGATTTGATCCAGTGGATGATCTGGGGGTGGAGCTTGTGGAGAAACAGTGGAGAACCAGGCCCTCCAAATTTTCTCCACAGATCCTTCCCCACCGGATCACAGGCTGGATCACAGGGTTGATCCCCGCTGGATCACAGCCCTGATCACAGTCCTGTACACAGGGGTCAATGGATCCCAAGGACACCTTCATACCCCCAGGCTGCTCTCAAGGTTGCGCAGGATCTCACGCAGATCCGGGTCCTTCTGGAGGTCGGATTTGATCTTCTTGCAGGCGTACTGGACGGTGGAGTGATCTCTTCCCCCAAAGGCACGCCCGATGTCGGGAAAGGACAGCTCGGTATGAACCCGGGTCAGGTGCATCGCGATCTGACGGGGTCGGGCAATGCCCTTGACCTTGCGACGGCCCTTGAGATCGGTCACTCGGATGTTGAAGAAACGGGCCACCACTTCCATGACCCGCTCCGGGGTCGGGGCCATGATCCGCTCGGGGTAGAGGGCGCTCAGGTGCTCCTTGCAGAACTCGATGTCGAGACCTGTCGAAAAGAAGGAAGACAGGGCGCCCAGGCGCTTCAAGGCTCCCTCGGCTTCTCGGATGTTGCAGCGGACCCGGCCAGCGATCCAGAGGCTGACGTCGTCAGGGAGTGCGATGTTGAGTTCATCGGCCTTCTTGCGAAGGATGGCGACCATGGTCTCCAGGTCCGGGGGCTGGATGTCGGCGAGGAGTCCCCCTTCGAACCGGCTGCGCAGTCGAGGTTCGAGCTTGTCGATCTCCTTCGGAAGCACATCCGCGGTGATGATGATCTGACGCCCGGAGCCCTGGAGGGCCTGGAAGGTGTGGAAGAATTCTTCCTGGGACCGATCCTTGCCGCTCAAGAACTGGATGTCGTCGATGAGCAGGCAGTCTACGGTCTGGCGATAGGTGTTGCGGAACTCCTCCATCTTCTTGAAGCGCAGCGCATTGATGAGCTGGTTCACGAAGACCTCGGTGGTCGTGTAGACCACCCGGGCGGCAGGGTTGTCCGCGCGAACGGCGTTGCCGATGGAATGGAGCAGGTGGGTCTTGCCCAGCCCGGTGTCCCCGTAGACAAAGAGCGGGTTGTAGTGGGTGCCCGGAAAGTCGGCGACCGCGAGACTTGCCGCGTGGGCGAACTTGTTGCAGGAGCCGACGACAAAGTTGTCAAAGGTCTTGTCGACCATCAGTCGGGGAAGACTGCTCGAGGCGACTTCCGCCAGCACTGCCGCACCGGTCTGTTCCTCTGCGACAGGTTCAGGGGCCTTGTACTGGAAGTCCAGGCTCAATGAGCGTCCGGTGGCGGTGGCCAGTTCCTCGAGCAGTTCGGTCTCGTAGTTGTCTCGAATCCAGTCGCTGTAGTAGCGGTTGGGAACCTCGAGACGAGCGATCTTGTTGTCCAGTGCCATCAAGCGGATGGGACGGATCCAGATGTCATGGGCTTGTGCACCCAGGCGGACTTCAAGACGATGTTGAACCTGGTCCCAGATTTCGATCATGGCTGCTCCAATAGGCCACGGGGATCTCAGCCCCGGAAACCCACGCCACACGGGACAAAACGCGTCCCTATTCGATCAGGCCAGGATTTCCCCTGTGCCGGGAGATCGAAAGAAGATGGGAAAGCGGTTGTCTGGAGACGAGCCGGTGTGCCGGGACCGGACTCGGCCACGCTATCAGTAGAGGACAGGGCAGGCAAGACGGTTCAGCAGCTTGCCCTGATGAATGCCTTGGAATAGATCCCCAGCCCGCATTTTCCGGCCCAAGCGGCCGACAACTGGCGCCGCAGGAACCCCATTCAGGACAGATCGCGATGAAGCGCACCTATCAGCCCTCCAAAATCAAGCGAAAGCGCTGCCATGGCTTCCGTGCTCGCATGGCCACCCCCGGTGGTCGCAAGACTCTCGCCCGTCGCCGTACCAAGGGCCGCAATCGCCTTGTGGTCATCGTGCCGAGTGAGCGCAAGCTCTAAGTCTCCCCAGACCTTCCCCAAAGGGATCCGTCTTCGACAGACCCGGGAGTACAGGAGGGTTCAGGGTCGTGGTCATCGACTTCGTACCAGGCACCTGCTGGTTCTCTTTCTCCCGGGAAGGTTGGATGGCAGTCGCTTTGGAATCACCGTCAGCCGAAAGGTGGGCAACTCTGTGATCCGCAACCGGGTCAAGCGCTGGATCCGTGAGGCAATTCGATGCCATCGAACCGAGGTGGCGGGTTGTTGGGACGTGGTGTTCATCGCCAACCCACGGGCGTCATCTGCTGGTCAGGAGTCAATCACCAGCGAGGTGTGTTCCGTGTTCTTTCAATTGAGCGAGCGCAACGGATGAGCGAGAGTTCCGAGAGGTGTGGGATCCCGGTTTCGGGGATGCCCTGCGAGACCCCGGTGGTGCGCCGTGACCCGGTGTCCAGGGTCCTGGGCTTCGTCATTCGTTTCTACCAGCGGTTTGTCTCGCCTGCACTGCCCGCTTCCTGTCGCTTTCACCCCACCTGTTCCAGCTACGCCCTGGAGGCTCTCCAGCTTCACGGGCCCATGCGGGGATCCTGGTTGAGCCTGGTTCGGCTTGGCAAGTGTCATCCCTTCCATCCCGGAGGGCTCGATCCCGTGCCCTTGCCTGGAGGGTCGGAGTGATCAAGAAGGATCCTGAAGCCGAACAGCGCCTGATCATGGCGGTCTTCCTGTCGGTGGCCGTCTACTGGGGTTGGACGGCCTTCTTTCTGCCCCCCCCACCGCCTGCCGTGATCCCAACGGTGGCAGAAGTTGCGGTGGAGTCCCCACTGGGGTCCGGAGAATTGCCCAACGCTTCTCCTGGGGAAGTCGCCCCGACCGATGCACCGGTTCAACCCTCCACTCCGGCAGTCACCCTGCCTGAACGCCAGCTGCCTTTCGCCACCGAGGGGGTCAGCACCAGTCTGACCAGCGAAGGGGGGGGGCTCAGCGACATCCAGCTGATAGCGCATCGTTCGCCCTACGAGATCCAGGCCATCTGGAGTCGCTTGTTGGGCAAGATCACGGGCAAGGACCAGGAAGAGGAGTGGCAGCCCTGGGGAGAGGAGCCGGGTCCCGAGCAGTTGTTCACACCGGAGGGACTGTTGATCGCCGGGGGAGCCGGGCCCGGGTTCGTCATTGGCCGGCACACCGTCACCGGAGGGTCGTCATTCACGTCGACCCACATCACGGCCGAGGGGATCGAGGTCAAGAAGACCTTCTTTCCCACCGAGGATCCGAGCGTTCTGGAGGTGGGGGTCACCTTTACCCACCGGGGAGGATCCCCCTGGACCGGTCCCCTCTGGATCGGGGCAGTGGACCGCTTCGCTGGCGAGGCGAACCGCTACAGCAACGTGGCCCGCCCTGTGCTCTCGGCCGATGGAGACCTGGAGACCTTGGATGATCTGGAGGATGTCGACGGGGGACCCGTGACCTACGAGGGTTCACCGACCTGGTTCGGTATTGCAGATCGCTACTTCGTCGCCGCCGCCATCCCGACCTCCCCGTGGGGACAGGGGATTTTTGCCCAGACCTTTGATGGCCGCCAGGGAGCTTTCCTGGTCGAGCAGGCAAACCTGATGCCCGGACAGTCTGAACAGGTCGCGATGAAGCTGTTCATCGGACCCAAGGATCTCCAGGTCCTGGGCAGCCACCATGCGGATCTGGAAGGCGCCGTGGACTTCGGGTTCTTCGGGTTCTTCTCCCGGATCCTGTTGTGGATCCTCCAGGGCTTTTACGGCCTGGTGGGCAACTGGGGGATGGCCATCATTCTCCTGACCCTGTCGGTCAAGATCAGCTTCTGGCCACTCACCCGGAAGAGCTTTGCCTCGGGCCGCAAGATGCAGGCCCTTCAGCCCAGGATCCAGGCGCTCAAGGAACAGTTTCCGGATGATGCCCAGCGCCAGGGCCAGGAGCAGATGAAGATCTTCAAGGATGAAGGGGTAAACCCGCTGGGCGGCTGCATTCCGATGTTGATCCAGATGCCCGTCTGGTTTGCTCTCTACTCCGTCTTGTTGTTCTCGGTGGATGTCTACCACGCCGAGTTCGGCTATCTAAAGGACCTCTCCTCTCCAGATCCATGGGGGGTACTCCCCACACTGGTGGGCGTCATGATGGTGTTCCAGCAACGCTTGACTCCGATGTCCCCGAACATGGATCCGACTCAACAGAAGATCATGCGGGCAATGCCCCTGGTCTTCGTTTTCATCATGTACAGCTTCCCATCGGGACTGGCGCTGTACATTCTCGTCAACACAATCCTGTCGATCCTGCAGATGTGGCTGGTCAACAAGGCCTACCCGATGGTCCCACCGCCTGCAGCCCCCGCCGCGCAAAAGGCTTAGCGCGCACTCGGAGTCCAAAAGATGATCCGTTCAATTCCAGAAGATGTTTCCACAGTGAAGGCCGAAGGCCCTCACATCGCAGGCGCTGTCACAAGCGCTGCCACCGAGCTGGGGGTCAACCCCGCAGCAGTTCAGTTCACCGTGGACAAGGAGTGGTTCAAGAATTCCGGCGGCGGCTCGCTGCCCCGGGACACGGTTCGGATCATCGCCTGGGTACGCGATGCCGAAGAGGTCGAGGCTGCCCAGGATGCGGAGGGATGGCTCCAGGGCCTGATCGAACGCATGGGTTTTGAGGGCAAGGTCTCCGCAGAGATGCGGGACGGTGACGCGATTGTGTTGCGTGTGAGTCTCGAGGACCGGACGCCACACTTTGTGGGTCGTCGAGGGGTCACCCTCCGGGCGATCCGGCACCTGCTCGAGCAGTCCGTGGGGGCCGACTACCCCGAGAAGAGTTTCCAGATCGATGTGGCCGACAACCGGCCGCGGAGAGACGACGATGACCGGGGTGATGATCGCGGAGGCCGGGGTCGGGACGATCGCGGCGGTCGAGGCCGGGATCGGGACGATCGCGGCGGTCGAGGCCGGGGTCGGGACGATCGCGGCGGTCGAGGCCGGGGTCGGGACGATCGCGGAGGTCGAGGTCGGGATCGGGACCGCGGACATGGCGGCGGTCGGGACCGCGACAGGGACCAGGAAAATGCCGCGCGGCTGTCCAAGATGGCCCACAACATCGCGAAGCGGGTGGCCAGCACAGGGGAAGCGGAGATCGTGCGAAAGGAGCTCAACAGCTTCGATCGTCGGGTCGTCCACATGGCCATCGTCGATCTCGATGGCGTGGGATCCCGGTCCCTGGGTGACGGAAGCCACAAGCAGATCGAGATCTTCGCTGAGGACGGTGGTGGCGCCGGTACTGGCGAGGAGTAGCGGCGCGGCCGCGTGAGCGGCGACGTCATTGTCGCGTGTGCGTCAGGGTGGTCCAGGGCCGCCCTGGCCGTCGTGCGGCTCTCTGGCCCTGGCGTGCGGGAGATTCTCTCGGGGTTCTGTCGGCCGCAGGGGGGGTGGCCCTCGCCTCGACGGGCCCGCCTGGCTCGTTTTCTGGATGCCGATGGTGACATCGACGAAGGACTGCTGACCCTGTTCTCCCAGGGGGCCTCCTACACCGGTGAGGCCAGTGCGGAGATCAGTTGCCATGGAAACCCCCTGATCGTCGAGCGCCTGATCCAGGCTGCGGTGACCGCCGGGGCACGGGTGGCAGATCCGGGGGAATTCACTCGACGGGCCCTGCTTCATGGTCGCCTGGATGCCACCCGGGCCGAGGCCGTGCTCCAGGCCATCGAGGCGACCAGTCAACGAGGCCTCCAGGTGGCTCGCGCCGGTCTGGATGGCGCTGTGGCAGGCCTGGTGGAGGAACTGCGGGAGGGGTTGACGGACACCATCGCTGAACTGGAAGCCTGGCTGGACTACCCCGGGGATGACCTTGCGCTTCGAGATGAGCCCACGTTGGTGGCTGGGCTGGAGGCCTTGATGGCACGGGCCCAGGAGGCGGCAGAGACCTTTGGGGCCGGCCGTGCCTGGGTGGATGGAGCTCGTGTGGCCCTGGTGGGTCCGGTCAATGCGGGCAAGTCCTCTCTGTTCAATGCCCTGGGGGGATCGGTTCGCGCCCTGGTCAGCGAGGTGCCGGGGACCACCCGAGACGTGTTGGAGCGGCGGGTGGATCTGGGGGGGGTCACCGTGACGCTCCTGGACACCGCAGGCCAGCGTGAGAGCACGGGGCTCGAAGCGGAGGGGATCGCCCTGGCCCAGTCCCTCACCAAGGACGCCGATCTGTTCGTGGTGGTTGTGCCCGCACACGCGCCAGAGACCGCCGAGGCTGTTCTCGAGAGGACATCAGGACGACCGCGGGTGGTTGTGGCCAACCATGCGGATCGGGTCGACTCGGTGCCGGCGGATCAGATTCCCACCACGGCGATCACTGGAGCGGGTCTGGAGGCCCTTGCCGGTGCGATTCAGGAAGCCCTGGTCGGTGAGGTTCCTGGAGAAGCGGCCCTGGTGATCGCATCAGCCCGTCAGAGAGACCTCCTGCTGGGAATGGTCCGGGACGTCGAGGAAGGCCGGATCGCCCTGGCCGAGGAGGCTGGTGTGGCGGTCGCAGCCGAGGCGCTGACAGGGGCCCTGGAGCGCCTGGACGCCCTGGACGGACGGGATTCCCGCGAGGCGGTCCTTGACGCCCTGTTCAGGCGATTCTGCATCGGAAAGTAGGGTTGGCCTCAGTCGGCCAGCGCGACCTCTGGGGCATGTTCCTCGTCCAGCGAGGCCAGGACGATCTCCTCCAGTTCCCCGGTCTTGTGCCAGCGGAGCCACTGGGCGCTCTCGGGGGTGAGGTGCTGCCCGGATCTCCGGGCCTGCTCCAGGGACAGTGCCTGGATCCTTGCGCAGCGCACGGTCGCCTCGGCCTCGGAGCGAGCGCTCGGATCCGCCGCCTGTGACAGGAGGCAGACTGCAAGGGGACGCCACTGGGCGTGGGGAACGATCGCCATGTCGGGCCGGTCGGCGGCCATCTGGACGGGCATCATGAAGGGATTCAGGGTGCTGGTGCCATTCCATGCGCCCGGTCGAACGCGCACTGTGCTTGCATCAGCGCCGGTCGGGAGGGTGATCAGGACCAGGATGACGAGGAGGAGAAGGCGTTTCATGCACCACAAGATCGGCAAATCGCCACCAAGGTTGATGGCCGAATAGAAGTTTTTTTATGAAGAAAGAATCCCCCGGTGACGGGCACCTGGCCCAGAGGGTTGTCCGCGCCCAGGTGAACGCTGGTGGGAACCCCCTCGGTGCGCTGGTTCTGAACCGGCTGTCGTCGCCTTGATGTTCCTCCTGTGGATGGTGGGGTGTGCATCAAGCCCGCCGGCCACCGTGGTCGAACTTCTTGAACGTCTGGAGCGGGATCGAGGGCTGTCATCGGCCGACGTGGCCTGGCTGGAGACCTGGATGGACAGGCTTCACCGGGAGACCACCCTGCACTGTGACCGCACCTGGCGTCTCTCTTCCCGGGATGGCTGGCAGTTCAGCGGGACCGCGGAACTGGTGCTTGGGGCCAGCAGTGTTGCGGACCTGGCGATCCTGCCCGACGGTCGGCAGGCCCTGGTCTACAACGACACGGATCCCGATCGCCTGTTGACGGTGATCCGGGAGGATCCCGACCGGCTCTGGGCCCAGGGATTGGTGGGGTACGGGGGCCTGGGGATGGCAATCGATGGAGGTGCCGGGTTCGAGGAGGTGGCTCTGGACCTTCATCTCGGTGAACTTCAGGAGGCGGTCGACCCGGATCTCGGGGTGCGCCCGGACGGCACTTTTCGGCTCGCCTGGTTCGGGGTTCCGGTGGCTTCGATGAACCCCGACGCCCATGGCCCCATGGCCAGCCACAAGCCCCACCGGATCTACCGCACCACGAGTGAGGATCCCCTGGTCTACCCGGAGCCCAGGGTGGCGATCGCAAGCACGATGGGCTCCACTGGGGGCACCGACCCCACCTTCCTCGACCTGGAGGATGGCTCCGAGTTGATGTTGATGGGACCGCTGGACCACACGGCGATGGGCTGGCGATCCGCCGATGGGGTGAACTGGCCCCCGGGGGATGCGCCGAGTCTGGACACCCGGGTGCCGGCAGCGACCCCGGATGGCGTGCGCGATCCTGCCGGGGGCTACCGGCTCTACTACATGAAAAATGGCGAGCCTGGTTCATTCTGGGTTGCCACCAGCGAGGATGGGGTGCACTGGGTCCCCAGGCGAGAGGTCTACCGAGATTCGGACGCCTTCAACGTCTCTGTCGCCGTGGATCCGCAAGGCACCTGGTGGATGGTGTTCAACCGATCGGATCGGGCCTGCCTGGAGCACTGGGGGGTGAGGAGAATCCGCCCGGGTGAACCAGGTCCAGGTGCCCCGCCAACCCCACCATTGGGCGGGCCCGTGCCGCCTCACGGGGGTCAATTCCGGAATGGCGCCGAGCTTCCGCTACACTCTGCCCCACCTCCGGAGGGTCGGTGAGTCCGCTGTTGTCACTGTTGCTGTTGTGTGCCCCTTCCCATGCTGAGGGGTACTTTGGGGGGGCCTCGGTCTCGTTTAGCGCCGAGGTGGACTCGACGGGGTTCGATCCATTGTTGGATGTCTCGGCCCGCCCGGTCATTACGAAGAACGCGCGCTTCGACACTCACTGGGTGCCCTTGAGTGTGTCCTGGGCCCCTCTGGGGGGCTCCACCAAGATCTTCGATCGACTGGATGTGGCTGTCCTGGAGACCGAACGCTCCCTGGAACAGGACAGGGCCGCAGTCACCGCGCGGCTGCCCGGGATTGTCTACGATCACGACATGCGCGTGGTGGACCTGGACATCCTGGGGGGAGGGGTCTCGGTGAAGCTGGTCGGAGACCTGGTCAAGATGAAGGTGGGAATGGACCTGCGCACGCGCTTTGCCATGACGGGCTGGACACCATCGGACCCGACGCTGGCCCTGGGAATTCCCGTGGGGGTCGAGCTGCGATCGCCGATGGACAGGCCGTACTACCTGCAGGGCACACTGGATGCCAGGCCGGGCATTGGTATCCTTGGGCAAGTCGGCGTGTTGTTTGATGCTCGCCTGAAGGCCCGAGGGGCATACATCATCATTCAAGGCGAGGAGATCGACATGCGAGTCTTCGCCGATGTGGATTTTGGCTTTGACAATGCCGCCTACAAGGATGGCCCGTTTGGAACTCTCGTGCGGGGCAACTTCTGGGAGATTTCGGGTTCCGGCGGGCTCAGCCTGCGCTTCTGACCTTCTTGCACAGGAGAGTGTGTGCGCTCCCTCTACGTGATGGACCCACCGGATTCGCTCTACATCATCGGGGATTCCACCTATGCCCTGATGCTCGAGGCGGCGGGTCGAAACTGGCCGACCTGGTGGTGTCACCCGACCGATCTCCGGGTTCGAGAGAACGGACCGGTGGCCAGGGTCCAGGAGATTGTGGCCCTGCCAGGCCCTCCGTTTTTTGAGCCCGGGGACTGGACCGAGCTTCCACTGGGTTCCTTTGATGCGATCTGGATGCGAAAGGATCCCCCCTTTGACATGGACTATGTCTTCAGCACCTACATTCTGGATCTGGCCCAACAGGATGGGGCGACCGTGTTCAACGACCCGGCCTCTCTGAAGACCGCGAACGAGAAGATGTACGCCTTGCAGTGGCCGGACTTGAGTCCAGCCACCACGGTCACGAATTCGGTGGAAGAGGTCGTGGCCCAGGCTCTGCACTATGAGCGGGTGGTCATCAAGCCGTGGGATGGCAATGGGGGTCGAGGCGTGCTGGTCACAGGGTCCTGTGATCGCAACCTGCGAGCGATGGCGGAGATGCTGACCGAGGACGGCAATGCCTACTGCCTGGTGCAGCCCTACCTGGAAGCGATCCGGCATGGGGACAAGCGCATCATCCTGGTGGATGGAGAACCCCGTGGGTGGTTCTTGCGGGTGCCCGGGCCCAGTGATCATCGTGGCAACCTGCATGTGGGCGCCACGGTGAAGGCCTGTGAACTCGATGATCGGGACGTGGAGATCTGTGCTGCCATCAAGGATCGGCTCAAGGCGGAGGGTCTTCTTTTTGTTGGCATCGACGTGATTGGAGGATTCCTCACGGAGATCAATGTCACCAGCCCGACGGGGGTGCGAGAGATCCGGAAGCTGATGGACCGGGATCTTGCCAAGGAACTTCAGGACGCCGCCCTGCACAAGCTGGACTCGGAGTAGGCAGACCGGATGGGCGCACTTGCCCTGGCGGTGTTGGCCGCTCTCGCACTGGCCGGGGAGGAAGACGCCCCGGAAGACGCCCCGGAAGAGGCCGAAGTGTTGGAGGAGTCGGTCACCGGTCGGACGCCGCGCAAGGCCCTGGTGCTGGTGCCTCAAGACGATGAGAAGGCGATGCGGGCGGAGACCGCCGCGATCATCTCCCAGTCCGCCGAGGCCCTGCAGATGGACCTCGGCACGGTCCAGCAACTCCATGATGGGATCGATCGGCTGTTTCTACGGGACTACGCGGGGGCACGGGACACCTGGGCGGCGCTGGAAGCATCGGATCCCCGCACGCCAATCTTCGATGTCGGCCAGGCGCTCATCTACCAGGGCCTGATGATGGAGAACTTCGACTTCAAGTACGAAGACCAGTACTGGCACCACTCCAATGTGGCCAAAGAGAGGCTCGAGGCCGCGTTGGAGGTGCCTGGTAATGACGCCTTCGAGACCTTCTTGTTGGGGGGGATGGTGGGTATCGAAGGCATCCATGTGATGCGGCAGGGCGAGTTCGTCAGTTCCTTTGCCCGGGGAGTCGAGGCCTTGCGGGTGGTCGAGGACTGCAAGAAACTGGCGCCGGACTTTGTCGATCCGCTCCTCGCGGATGGGATCTACAACTACTGGCGCACGGCGGTGGCCCAGGCCACCCGACTGATCCCCTCTTTTGGGGACAAGCGGGCCCTGGGGATCTCCCAGATGCAGGAGGCCGCCCGGGGAGGGCTCTGGGTGGGCCCGCCGGCGAACCTGGCGATTGCCTATGCCTACATCGAGGAACGGGAGTACGACCAGGCGCTGGTCTACCTGGAGCGGAATCGGCAGCGCTATCCAGAGAACGTGATCAACCTGCTGCTGCAGGCTCGTGTGCACCTCTACATGAAGGACCTTGAGTCAGCCCAGTTGCGGCTGGACACGGTGGCCCGGGTCTCTCCGGAGAACCAGCGGCAGCACTACTTCCAGGCCACGGTGTACATGCGCCAGAACCGACTGACGGAGGGACTGGAGAGCATCGAAACCTTCCTGGCTCACGACCTGGAGGACCCGATTCGGGCCGCTGGCCTGAGCCGAAAGGCCGACCTGCTGATGCGCCAGAAGAACTGGAATGAGGCCGAGATCCTCTACAAACAGGCCGTGGCGCTCTCGGGATTCAAGCCGGCCAAGAAGAAGCTGAAGAAGCTTGAACGGTGGCGAAAAGAAGGCCGAATCCCGTCCTGACAAAACCAAGAGGAGGCCGGGCCATCAACTGGTCCCGGCCTCCAATCTTGTCACGACGGTTCCTGGCACGGTGGTTCCGTCGGGGGGAGGGGAGCTTCTCGTCGTCTCCGCACCTCCGGGGTTCGTTCAATCCATTGGAATCCTGAGCTCCATGCCGATCTGGAGGGCCTCTGAGCCTAGAAGCGTGGCTTCATTGGCTTCGAGGACCTCTGGCCAGCGGTTGCTTGCGCCGTAGTAACGACGGGCGATCTTCCCGAGGGTGTCGCCGGATTTCACAAGGTAGGTCTGGTAGCGAGGGGTCGCGTCCTGGGGTTGGGGAGCCACGAGCACCGTCGGTGGGGATGCGGTGTCGGGCTCGACCGGGGTCGGGACCATTTGCAGGGTGGAAGTGCTGGTGGTGGTTTCCGGACTCTCGATGGGCTCCGGAGATGCCGTGGCGGCGACGGCCGTGGGCTGCCGGGTACCGCCCCAGAGGAGCAGGACACCGGCCAACAGGGTCATGACCGTGGCCACACCGGTCCAGGTCCAGGCCTTTTTCTGTTCTCCGCGGGCCCACCGACCCAGGCGGGTGTTCTCGGAGCGAAGGCGTCGGGCCTCTTCTCGCAGGGCCTTGAGTTCGCCGTCCTGGCGGGTGCGGATCTGCTCACTGCGTTCCTCGCCGCGGTTGAGCTCCGCCTGCCGGGCCTGCTCCAGCAACTCTCGCAGGGTCTTGGAGACCTTCAGGCCGCAGGCGGTTGCGGTGTCGAGTTCGCCCAGGGCCTCGACCCACTTCTTCTGGGCGGCGAGGATCTTGGCCAGCAACAGGTGGGCCCGGGCGTCATCGGGCTCCAGGCACAAGAGCATGCGAATGCGGTCTCGCGCCTGTCCCAGGTGGCCGTCCTGCGCCAACACCAGGCCCTCGTCAAACAGGGCCGAAGCAGCGTCTACCCCTTGGGCTTCCAGTGCGCTGGCAATGTCCCGAACCCCTTGGGTGGACGGATTGCCGCGCGGACGCTCGTCGAAGGCGATCGAATCGATGGCGTGCATTGGGGGATTTGATGGGAGGAAGGGGTCTGGCTTGCAGAGAGAAGCCAGGGGGGGATGGTGGTGCGCTCGGGGGGGATTTGAGGTCCGAAACCCGGTTGCGTGTGAATCTGAACACGGTCCTATTGCTGTGTCAAGAGTTTTTGGAGGATCTGTCCAGATCCTGCGGACCTTGATGGAAGGGGAATCGAGCGGTGTACGGCGAAACGTTAGGGGTGTGACTCGGAGGATGTGGTGAAGAAGACGGTCACTCCGCTGGGTTGGAACAATCGTGGTGAAGCTGTGGACTTCCGCCAGGAGCCCCGCATGGCGGTCTGGCGAGGCATTCCCGGAGAGCGTGCCCAGGTCAAGATCGTCCACCAGGGACAGAACCGGGTCCAGGCCAGGTGGTTGGGCAGCAATGAACCCGATGAGAGCCGGGTGGTTCCCCCTTGTGATCGCTATGACCTGTGTGGGGGATGTCCCCTGATGCACCTGGATGCCATGGGGCAGGCGGATGCACGCTGGGAGATCATTCGTGGCCAGTTGGACCTGGCAGGTCTTCAGGATGTGCCGGTCGAGGGCCTTGTCCCCTCCCCTGACGGACTGACGGGGTTCCGGACGTCACTGAAGTTGATCGTCGGGCGATCGGGCCATGGCGGCGTGCGCATCGGGGCGCCCGGCCGTGGCACCCGCCAGCCCATTCCCATTCCCCAGTGCCTGGTGGTCACGGAACCGCTCCGTCGGCTCATGCGCACCCTTGCTGGCCGGGTGATCGACCTGGGCATCGAGCCCTTCGAAGAGGGCTATGGGCTCTTGCGCTATGTCCTGGCGCGCCAGTCTCGTGCCACCGGCGAGATCCTGTTGACCCTGGTGGCGTCTGAGCGGGATCGGATCCTCTCTGAACTCGCCGACGAGCTCACCAAGCGTCTCGATCAGCTGGTGGGCGTGCACCTGCACCTCAACAGTGCGCCGGGGAACAACTTCTTCGACCGGGACGAGTTTGGCGAGGTGCGCACCAAGAACCTGTTGGGCCAGGACTGCATCATCGATCGGCTGGCTGGCGTGGACTTCCGAATCGGACCGGGGGACTTCTTCCAGACGAATCCGGCCCTGGCCGATCGCCTGGTCCGAGATGTGGTCGCCCTGGCGGAGCCGACCGAAGGGGTTCCTGTCATCGATGCGTACAGCGGAGTGGGGGGGTTTGCCCTGGCCCTGGCTCAGCATACGGGGTGGGCTCTGGGGATCGAGGAGCTCGGCGGGGCCAACCGCAGGGCGCGTGCCAGCGCCTCTGCCCAGCGGATTCCGGCAGAATTCGTCCAGGCATCGGTGGTCGAGGCCCTGGCCGATGTGGGCAGGCGGCTGGGCGGCAAGCGGCCGGTGGTGATCGCCGATCCGGCCCGGCGGGGATTGGAGGAAGGCGTTGTTCATGGCATTCATGCCCTGAATCCGGAACGGCTCATCCTGGTCTCCTGCAATGTCGAGACCCTGGCCCGGGACATGGCGGCCTTTCGGGATCTGGGCTGGACGCTCGAGCGGGTGCGTCCCTACGACATGTTCCCCAACACCCCCCATGTGGAGCTCGTCACCCGGCTTCGTCCACCGGATGGTGGCGCCCGTGATCCCGCCCAGAGGGGACCCCGTCGCCGCAAGGTTGGGGAGTGATACGGTCTCGCCCCATGTCTTCCTTCCTGTTGGTTCTGGTCCTGTCAGCCTCTCCGTCGGTGTGGGCCCAGGAGGACGACGACGAGGATTTCTTTGAAGAGGAAGACGACGAGGAGTTCTTCGATGTCGAGGAGGCCGTTCCCGCCGAGGAACCTCTTCCGGAAGAGGAGGCTTTGGAGGGGGAAGGTACCCAGGACGAGGATCTCCTTGAAGATGACGAGGAGGGAATCCCCTCCCCTGACGAGGAGCCGCCTCCTGAACCGGTGAGAAAGGGACCGGAGGTGTCGGTCCTGGTGTCGGAATTCCAACCGGTCAACCGCGAAGCCGCCGGGTTTGCGGCCCTCTTGCGGTACTACTTGAGCGACGAGTTGGATGGGCGCCCCGAGTTGCGGTCCATCCCCGTGGAGGAGGTGCCGGCGTTTGGGGAGCACAGCGCCCAGGTCTACCTTGAGAGTTGTCCTCCAGGGGACCAGGTGGGCTGTGCCTGGGTTGTCGCCAAGCGAGTGGGCGCTGCCTATGGCTTGACCGGTGAGGTCGAGGCCAGGGCGGATGGGACCACCCAGGTCTCAGTGACCGTGATCGATGTTCCCGGGGCCAGGGAGATCCTTGGTTTTGAGGTGCTGCTCGCCGTGGGCGAGGACCAGGCGCTGGCGGATGCCGTGACCGACCTGTTGGTGGCGATCGCCCTGGGCGAGGTCGGGGAAGAGCAGGACATCCGAGAGGCCGGCGAGGTCACTTCGCCTCGGTCCACGGCCGAGAACCAGGTGATCGCCCAGGAATTGCGACAGCTCTCCGGTGAGCTGGGCGAGGTCACCCTGGAAGAGCGCAGCGGTCAGGCCATCGAGCGGCCTGAGTACACCGTCGACGACATGGCCGACGACATGGCCAGCGATGCCATTCCACCCTGGGAGCAGTTGGGGATTTCCCCCGGGGAGTACCTGCGCTTCAAGAACTCCGGGCTCACCCTGGTTCAGTGGCGGGCCAAGGCTCTGGGGCGAAAGGGACAGTTCACCGCCCGCCTGGTGGGGGGCATGCTGGTGGGACCGGTGGACACTCTGTACGAGGGTCGGTACGCCCTGGAGGTCAGCGGCAGCGAGTTTGTGGTCGTTGAAGAGTACGCCTGGCAG
The DNA here is from genome assembly GCA_964567625.1 of uncultured Enterobacterales bacterium. Classification (GTDB taxonomy): domain Bacteria; phylum Myxococcota_A; class UBA796; order UBA796; family CAJQPC01; genus CAYFPX01. The sequence continues at coordinate 29,305 of CAZMNK010000027.1, forward strand.
ACCATTCAGACAGGAAGTGGTGGCCATGCTGGCCTGTGGCTGGGGTTTGGCCCGATGTCCATTCTCGAGATCCAGGTGGGGGTGGGCATGGTGACCGGCACATACACCCTGCGGATCGGGGGGGAGCAGGCAGGCGACGAGCCCCGTGATCCCCAGGAACAGGTGTCCCCCCAGGTCAGTCCCTGGGCGGGAGTAAGGGTCCTGGCGGTGCCTCTGCCGTGGAACCGTGTGCGCCCAGTCATTGGAGGCGGGATCCTGTTCCAGCGGGGGGTGGGCTATGACCGCTTCTGGGACAGCAGTTCCCTGCAGGTCGACCCCCTGCCCGGCCCCTGGCTGATCCAGGTCCAGGCCGTTCCTGGTGTGGAGATCGGCGTGGCTCGAGGACAGATCCGTCAGCGGGAAAGGGGCTATGCCCTGCCGTCAGGGGTCGACGTCAGCATCACGGTGCCTGTGGGCGTCATCGTGGGCGGTCGACTGAAGGACAGCTACAAGACCGACCAGCAGGTGCTTCACCCGGATTCCTACACGGAACCCCCGTCATTCAGTCTGTTCTCAGCAGGGCTGGAGCTTGGTGCCACCGTACGGCTTGGGGGGGCGGTCTTCCAGGCAGCCGGCCAGCTGGACGAGATCGAAGATCTCGACGACGAGGATTTGTGAGGCTCTCCCCCCCGGAGAACCAAGGGCTCAGTGCAATAGGGGGAAGAGTCGTGGAAAGAGATCAGACAGGAGCAGGTAGGGCACCTCGTTGAAGCTCTCCGTCAAGGACTTGTCTAGAGTCCCTTCCAAGTACATCGCTCGTAGCTGGTCCACGAAGACGATGCGCGCTTCTTGATTGTCTGGGGCCTTACCAATTCCAGTCGCTGTGATTGTTTTTTGTGGTTGCAGCATCGGGTTGGATCCTGTGTCGGGGACCCGGTAGGTCCACCGTACTGCACATATTGTCGGACCTTTTGGGCTTGGGCTTGAGGGGGGGGAGGCCCCTGGGTTTACGAAGAAGCACCGCGCGGCGCTGACGGCCAGGCCATCAACGCCGCGCGAGATTTAAGATCCGGTCGAACGAAGGGGTCTATCAGGCCCGGAGTCGGAACTTCAGGCGCTTGACACCCTGGGCCCGGAGTTGACAGGCACGGCTCTCGGTGACGCCGAGCACCTTGCCGATCTCCTTCAGGGTCAGGCTGTGGAGGTAGTACAAGGCGACAGCAGTGCGTTCCTTCTTGGGAAGGTTCTTCACGGCTGCGATCACTTCTTCCTTGAGCTCGGCAGCGGCCCAGAGTTCGGTGACGTCTTCGGAGTCATCGGACAGCCGCTCCGACAGCGGGGTCAGGTTGTCCGCATCCACCGGGTTGTCCAGGGAGACAAGCTTCCGGACCTCGGCGTCGCCAGCCAGGGCATCGAATTCCTTCATGGTGAGTTCCAGGGATTCGGCCATCTCGCCGCGGGTCGGATTGCGGCCCAGTCGGCGATGCAGGGTGACCCGTGCGTCCTCGATACGATTGAACTTGCGCCGAACACTGCGGGGGACCCAGTCGGAATGGCGCAGGGCATCCACAATAGCGCCACGAATGCGAATCTCGGCGTAGGCCTTGAAAGGCACCTCGCGCCGAGGGTCAAACCGGTCGACCGCGTCGATCAGGCCCAGAGAGCCCACGTTGATGAGTTCGTCGACTTCCACGCAACTGGGGAACCGACGAACCATTCGACAGGCGATTGTGCGGACCAGGGGGTAGTGGTCCAGGATGAGCTTCTCTCGAGAGTCCTGCTTCTGAGGGCTAAGAGCTGTGGCAACCATTGTGTCCTCCGCAAGCGCCACGAACGGCGCGGACAGCCCTTCTGGTTTGCAGGGGCTGTGCCAGGATCTGGAGGACCTGATTTCAGTGTTTTAGGTGGAGATTATGTAAAGTCGTCTCTTCGTTGATACGGGTACAAATTCACTCCCGTATCAAAACTCACCCCCACCTCAAGGGGTCTGAACCAAGGATCGGATCAACGGGATCCGGTCTTCAGTTCCGGCGCTCTCTTCCTTCCATGGGTGTGTTTTCTTTCGTCGAACCTTCAGCTCAGATCAGGGGCACTGCGGTAGAGTGCTCCGGTTCGGATGCAAAACTTGGACAGAATCACAGAACCCGTGACGGTCTATGGGCGCCTGGCTGCCTTCGTCATGGGTCGACGAAAGATGACCTTCGGGGTTCTCGCGCTCAGCCTGTTGGTGTCGATGGTCTGTGCTGCGCAGTTGCGGATCGACACGAACCTGCTCAGCCTGATGCCTCCGGAGGAACCGTTCATCCAGGCCCTCCACCAGCTGGAGAGGTCGGGCTCCGGCATGAACCTGCTCACAATCAATGTGCGGGGTCCTGACGACCAGGTGAAGAGCTTCCTGGGAGAGTTGGGGAGGGAGCTCGAAGCCAGCGACAACGTCGAGCATGCGATCTTCGATCTGGATCCGGAGATCTGTTGGCGCATCGGTGTGCTGCAGTTGCCACCGGACGAGTTGCGGACCATTCGCGATCGGGTCCAGGGGGCCCTGGCCCTGGGACCGGCAAGCGCCAACCCACTGATCGCTGCGCGTCTCTTTGACCTGGGGCCGCTCACCGACAAGCTCACCCGGGCTGACTGTGCGGCGATGCTGAAGACGGAGTCTGGCCTGACCCGGATGATCATCAAGCCGGTCAAACCGCCCCAGGACGTGCAGTTTGCCCGGGTCATCATGTCCGAGGTGGACGAGACGCTTGCCCGTCTTGACCCGGCCTCGCAGGACGTGGAGGTGGTCTGGATCGGGGGGCCCTACCGCCACAACGTCGAGGACTACCAGGCCGTGGTCGCGGACATGAAGTGGACCGGAATGGCGGCCTTTGTCCTGGTCTTCGGGCTGCTGAGCCTGGCCTTTCGCGACGTGAAGGTCCTGGGGCTGGTCTTCTTGCCCCTGTTGTGTGGGGCCGCCTGGACCTTTGGCTTTGCCGGGGTCACGGTGGGGTACCTGAACATGTTCACGTCGTTCTTCGGCGCGATCCTGGTGGGACTGGGAATCGACTTCACCGTCCACCTCTACGCGCGCTACCGGGAGGAGAAGGAGAACCTGGGACAGGTCGAGGCAGCGGTGATCAAGGCCTGGGACACGGTGGGCCCCCCATGTGGCGCGGCGGCGGTGACCACGATGGGCGGATTCATGGCCCTCCTGTTCGCCCACTTCAAGGGTTTTTCCCAGTTTGGTCTCCTCTTGGGGGCCGGGGTGATCTTTTGCCTGTTGGGGGTACTGGTGGTGCTTCCGCTGCTCATCCAGTGGCGGGAGCGGAGCCCGAACTCCTGGACGCGGACCGTCCCCCCAAACCAGACAGGGGCCCTGCCCAGCTACAAGGGCGCACCGCTGTCGCTCCTGATGTTGGTGCTGGCGACCTGTGTGTGTGCCCTGCTGGTCCCGCGGAACACCTTTCAGTACGACGTTTCGGAGCTGCGTCCCAAGGGCCAGGCCTTCAACGACCTGAATGAAGACCAGAAGGACCTGGTCATGCAGTCGTTCACACCACTGGTGGCGACATACCCGGATGAGGCGTCTCTTCGGGCGGAGCAGAAACGACTCCAGGGCCTCATTGACGGGGAGTCCTTTGCAGAGGTCTCCTCGGTCTTCAGCCTGGCGTCCTTGCTTCCAGGGGACATGCCGGAACGACTGGGCGTGGTGGGCGAGATCGCCACCCTCGTCGACTCGCCGAACTTCCAGTTCCTGCCAGCGCAGGTCCAGTCGAACCTGTCCCAGCTGGGGGGAGCGGACCTGGTGCCATTGACCCGCTCAGACCTCCCTGTCGGCCTGTTGCATCTACTGGGCGCGGCCGAGGGGGGGAACCGACTGCTGCTGATTCCGACGGGCAACATGTGGGATCTTCGGGACTGTGCCCGCCTTGTGGAGACCATTCCCGAGAAGATCCAGGATGCCCCGGTGGCCTCTCAGTACCTGGGGATGGGCCGCCTGTTCGAGGTGGTCAAGGTCGACGCCCCTCGGGTCACGGTGCTGGCGTTTGTCCTGGTCCTGATCGGGGCGTTGGTGGACCTGAAGCGGGTCAAGGATGCGTTGGCCTCTGTCGCCGTGCTTGCTTGCGGCATGCTCTGGGCGGGCGCTGCACTGGCGATCCTGAACATCAAGCTCTCCATCGTGAACTTCATCGGCATTCCGATCCTGTTGGGAATCGGGGTCGATGTGGTCATCCACCTCCAGCACCGGCTGCGAGAGGAAGGACCTGGGGGCGTGATGCGTGCCCTGGCGACCACGGGTTGGGCAGCTGGGGTCTCGGTGACCACCACGGCGCTCTCCTTTGCCTCCCTTTCCTTTGCCAGCAGCCAGGGGATCAAGTCTCTGGGGCTGTTGGTGCTGGTGGGGCTGGCCGCCGTGACCTTCTGCGCCTTTGCCATGCTGCCCATTGGCTGGATGGCGGCATGGAAGGACCAGGGGAGTGAAGACCACAGGGGGTCAGAGGGCTAGGGAAGCAGGATCTTCCGCACCAGGGTGCTGGTGAGGTCGTGACCCTCCAGAAAAGCCAGTCGGACGTCGCTGTTGGCGTCTTGTACCCGGATGGACGCCACGTCGGGATGATCGAAACCATCGCAGACCAGGCGGGTGGGGCGTCGCCTCCGGAACAGGTTCTCGACGCTCACGGTCGCGTCGTGGGGCAGGTTCAGTGGCGCCATCTTGGGGGAGTGCGGGCAGATGGGGGTGAGCTGAAGCAGGCGAAGCCGGGGGTGACAGGCGGCATTGCCGGCGCTGAAGGCGTAGGCGGTGGACCCCAGGGCGGTCGACACGATGAAGCCGTCGCAGACCACCCGCTCGACCACTGGTACGCCGTCGACGCACACCCGGAGCTGGGCAGTCTGGCCGGTCGATCGCTCCAGGTAGATGTCGTTCAGGGCGATGTCGGAGAGGGGTTCTCCCTCGACGGATTCGGCCTGGACGGCCAGGCGGGGCACCTCAAGTTCGGTCCATGCCCTGTCCGCCAGTTGTCTCGCAAAGCCCTCGAGACCGTCCTTGGGCACTTCATTCAACATGAACCCGACCCGGCCTGCATTCAAGCCCATGTAGAGCGGATCCGGCCCCCCAGCCCGGATCGAGGCCAGGAGAAAGCCGTCGCCGCCCAGGATCAGGCGGAAATTGGAGGGCAGGTCGAGGTTGGCGACCAGGGGCTCCAGGCGCTCTGCGAGGGCCTGAGCACGGCTGTTTCGGGGGTCGGCTCTGAGCACGGGACGAGCTTACCCGTGGCATGCTGCGGAGTCATGCGTCTGCAGCGCTACCATGGGCTGGGAAACGACTACCTGGTGATGGAGGATCCGCCTTTTCCTGGAGGCCTGGATCCTCGACTGGTACGGGCCCTGTGCGATCGTCGCACCGGAGTCGGGGGCGACGGCGTCCTGCTTCCAGGGGTTGTGGCCGGTTCCGATGCCGGACTGCGCATCTACAATCCGGATGGTTCCGAGGCCGAAAAGTCGGGCAATGGCCTGCGTATCTTTGCCCGATGGCTGGTCGACCACCGAGGGGCGCCCCGAGACCTGGACATCGCCCTGCCGTCGGAGACGGTGCGGGCAAGGGTTGACGACCAGCTGGTCACCGTGGCCATGGGCCGGGCTCGTTTCGAGCCGGCCGTGGTGCCTGTGAACCACCCGGGACCGGAGGCGCTGGGTCTGTCATTCGTGGTGGCAGGGGAGACCCTGGTGGCGAGCTGTGTCGGGCTTGGCAACCCCCACTGTGTCGTCTTTGTGGAGGCCTGTGACCTGGATGCCCTCCCCTGGAGGGAGTGGGGTCGGACGCTGGAGGTGCACCCCTCGTTTCCCAATCGGACCAACGTCCAGGTGGCGCAGGTGCTGGGACCGGATCGTCTGGGTGCCAGGATCTGGGAACGGGGTGCCGGTGAGACCGCCAGCAGTGGCAGCAGCAGTTGTGCTGTGGCGGCGGTTGCGGTTCGTACCGGCCGGCTGGCAGCGGGCCGGATCGAGGTGGTCATGCCAGGAGGCACCCTTCAAGTCGATGTGTCGGGGGACCTTTTGCTCTCCTTGTGTGGGCCGGTTCAGTATGTGGGTGGTATCGAGGTGTCCGAGAAGTGGCTGGGAGCCCAGGGCCTTTCAAACCGGGATGACAGGGATTGACGCACTGCGTTTGGGGCCGCATGATGTGAGGGGCCGGTAGTTTTCGACCTGTCAGAGGAGTCTCTTGTGCGCGTGATGTTGATGCGCACTCCCGCCAAGCACACGGTGGAGAGCGAGGTTCCGGAGGCGGTGGAGGCCGAAAACCTCAGCTACCCGCCCCTGGCTCTGCTTTCGATTGCCCAGTTCCTGCTGGCCCACACGGCGCACGAGGTCACCATCCTGGACGCCCAGCTGGACAACCTCAGCTACGAGGAGGTCGAGGAGAAGATCCGGGCCTATGCCCCTGATGTCGTCGGAATCACGGTCTACACCGTGGGCCTGGTCGACACCCTGCGGACGGTCAAGACAGCTCGGCAGTGCCCGTCAGTGAAGCACGTCGTGCTCGGCGGGCCCCACATCAACGACTTCCCTCGGGAGGCTTCCGAGCTGGTGGGTGTGGACGCGGTGGTGAAGGGAGAGGGCCAGGATCCCATGCGCCAGTTGCTCGAGGCCTGGTCCAGGGGGGAACAGGCCAAGGGCATTCCGGGGGTGGTGGCCCACCCCGACGATCCGATTCCGGAGCAGGACACCTACTTCTCCAACGATCTGGATGACTACCCGATCCTCGATCGCACCCTGATCGAGTACGACCGCTACTACGACGTCATGGGCCAGGGTGGGATCTTCACCACGATGATCACCAGCCGTGGTTGTCCTTACCGTTGCACTTTCTGCAACACCCCCCGTCATCGCTACCGGGTCATGAGCCCTCAGCGGGCATGCGATGAGATTCAGGCCTGCCTGGACCTGGGGATCAAGGAAATCTACTTCGTCGACGACACCTTCAACATCACCAACAAGCGGGTGCATGCCCTCTGCGATGAGATCCTGGCCCGGGGACTGGAGTTTTCCTGGACCGTGCGGTTCCGGGTCAAGGGTGTGGACCACGCCCTGTTGGAGAAGATGAAGGCCGCCGGCTGTGGCCGGATCCAGTTTGGGGTGGAACAAGGCACCGAAGAGGGCCTCTTGCGCCTGAAAAAGGATGTCACTGCACGGGAGATCCAGTACGCCTTCCGGCTCTGCCGCGAGGTGGGTATCAACACGGTGGCCTACTTCATGATCGGCACGCCCACCGAGCGCACGCGCCAGGACGTGCTGGACACCATCGACTACTCGATCCGACTCAAGCCGGATTTCGTGATGTACAACATCCTCACACCCTTTCCCGGGACCACCCTGTGGGACGAGGGGGAGCGGGACGGGGTGCTTGATCCTGGGCCGTGGTTTGAGTTCATGGTCCAGCCGAACGAAGCCTTCAAGGCCCAGGTCTGGGATGAATACTTCACCCGTGAAGAACTCCGGGATCTGCTGAGTTTTGCCTACAAACGGTTCTACTGGCGCCCGTCTTTTGTGGCCCGCAACCTGTTCCAGGTCCGCAACGTGAGCGATCTGAAGCGCAAGGCCAAGGCGGGAATCCGCTTGCTGACAGAGTAGTTCGTCTCTCGAGACAGTTCTGCCTTTTCAGCCACCTGGCTCCGGAGTTGCGATAGCCTGGGTCCTGGTCGTGAAGGACGGAAGGAGAGGTGATGTTCTGGGCGGTGTTGGTGGGGTTCGCCTGGGCCGACGATGACGCTCTCACGGTGGCGCGGGCAGAGCTCGCCGCCCTGGTGGAGATGACAGATGACGAGGAGTTGAAGGCGGCCCTGGCGCGCATTGATGCCAAGCTGCAAGAGGCCGATGAGCCTTCCGAGGCCCTCGTGAAGATGGAAGAAGAGGCGCCGGCGGAACCACGACCAGCGCTGGAAGTGGAGCCGGAGCCGGTCCTGGGGTCAGCAGTGGAGCCGGAGCCGGTCCTGGGGTCAGCAGTGGAGCCGGAGCCGGCCCTGGGGTCAGCAGTGGAGCCGGAGTCGGCCCTGGAAGAGGAAACGGAGTTCCTTGTGAGTGGAGTGGTCTGCACGGTGGGGGAATACGAGGACCTGCGCACGACTGTGGAAGAGGAGTCCTTCAGTCGGGACAAGATCGCGGTTCTGGAGAAGGCGAGCGATCGGCTGAGCTTCTCTGTGGAACAGGTGATGGGCCTGTTGGGTGGGCTGGACTTCGGTTCGGACCGGGTTCGTGTGGCTGCGCTACTGCATCCCCGGCTGGTGGATCCCGATGATTTTGGACGGGTCTATGACCTGCTGGACTTCGAGGCGGATCGGGAAGAACTCCGGGTGCTTATCGATGAGCCTTCCGGGGACTGAACTCGGCATGAGCGGGAGGATGGGAGGGCTGGTAGACTGTGCCGGCCAGGACAGCACTTCTGCGCCGAGGACTCTTCATGCAGGCCACTTTGGCTGATTCCACTTCCGATCCGGATCGACCGCTGCGAGAAGGCCGCCCGTTCCACGTGGTCCTGATGACCATCTACAGCGTGGAGAACGCCGGGATCCGATACCTGTCGGCGGCGCTTCAGCGGGCGGGATTCGAGACCACCATTGTCTTTTTGCGGGACTGGCGGCACAACCGCCTTGAGTTGCCCCCCGACGAAGAGATCGAGATGGCGCTGCAGATCATTCGTGAGAAGGGAGCGGACATGGTCGGGCTGGGGTTCATGTCCAGCCTCTACACCATGGCCAACGAGGTCACCCAGCGTATCAAGCAGCGCTTCCCGAGCCTTCCTGTCGTCTGGGGAGGCATCCACGCCACCAGTGTCCCGGAGGAGTGCATTTCCCAGGTGGACTACCTGTGTGTGGGCGAGGGCGAGGCTGCGATTGTGGACCTGGCCACGGCCCTGTCCGAGGGCACGGACGACACCGCCATCCCGAACATCTGGGCCCACAAGAACGGCCAGGTCTTCCGGAACAAGCCCCGTCCGCTGATCGATGATCTGGACTGGTTGCCCTACCCGGATGTCGAAGACGAGAACAAGTTCTACATCGACGACGGCAAGGTGCGGAACGAAGAGCCGTGGAAGCGCACCGCCGAGTACCGGATCTACTTCTCCCGGGGCTGTCCCTACAACTGCAGCTACTGCTACGTCTCCATCCTGCGGGATGTCTACGAGGAGAAGGGCAAGAAGTTCTACCGGGCCCGCAGTGTCGAGCACATCCTGGGTGAGCTGGAGTACATCAAGCACAAGTTCCCCCGGGTGGCCCGGGTCAAGATCGACGATGACACCTCCTTCGCCTTCGGGCCCCAGTGGATGGAGGAGTTCATCGACAAGTACCCCAAGCGCATCGGCATTCCTTTTGAGTGCCTGCTCATCCCGCCGATGATGCGTCCGGACATGCTCAAGCGCCTGATGAGTGTCGGGCTGATCCGCGTTCAGACGGGGATCGAGAGCGGGAGCACCAAGGAATCCAAGGAGATCCACAACCGGTCGCCGGGCAACAATGCGATCTTCAAATTCGCTGAGGCGAACAAGGAACTCGGCCTGGACGTCGTCTACGACGTGATCGTCGACAACCCCTTTGCCACCGAGGAGATGAAGCTGGAGACCGCCGAGATGCTGCTGGAGCTTCCCCTGCCCTACAGCATCTACTTCTACAGCCTGAATTTCTTCCCCGGTACGGCGCTCACCAACCAGATGCTGGCCGATGGGACCATTGGTCCAGAAGAGGTCGAGGGCCGGGCGACCAAGGCCTGGGAGCAGTTCCGGGTCTCGATGGACTACCCCCGTTCCGACGAAGACAAGTTCTACCTGGCGATCTACTGCCTGGCGTCCAAGTCCTTTGTGCCTCGGGCCTTCATCCGGAAGCTGCTGGATGAGCGGGAGCACTGGAAGCAGAACATCGAGCCGATCTTCTACCTGGCCTGGGCGGCCAACTATGCCCGCATGTTCACGGTAGCGATGCGCTATTTCCGCCGGGGGGAGCTGACCTGGTTCAAGGTCAAACAATACGGTTCGTTGCGCAAGCTGATCAGTCAATAATGCCCATCCGTCGCATCGCGAAGAAGTTGATGGGAGGCCTGAAGGCTCTCAACGAGGAAGCCAGGCATCCCGGTCAGCCGCCCCCCCACAAGGCCGGGGAGAATCCCTTTCACAAGCAGCCACAATCCTCGGTCACGCCGGCTTCACAGCCCGACACTCCTTCAGACGAAGATGGGGAGAAACCCTGGTACCTGGACGGCAAGACGGAGACAGACGGCTGGGAGAATACGAACGCCAAGGACGAGGATTCTTGAAGCTGGAGTTCTACTCCTGCACAGCGGAATTGAACCAAGCGGTGTAGGATTCGCTGCGGTCTGCGCTCCAAGGAGGGATCGTTGGCTTTTGTGGTCACTGAGCCTTGTGTGAAGTGCAAGTTCACCGACTGTGTGGATGCCTGTCCCGTCGACTGTTTCCACGAGGGGGAGAACTTCCTGGTCATTCACCCCGAGGAATGCATCGATTGCGGGGCCTGTGTACCGGAGTGCCCGGTCGAGGCGATCTATGATGAGCCCGATGTGCCCGAAAAATGGCAGCACTACATTGCACTGAATGCCCGACTGGCAGAGGATTGGCAGGTGATCTTCGAGTCCCACGATCCACTGGCTGAGGCCGAGGAATTCAAGGACGTGGCGGAGAAGCATCACCTTCTGAGTGAGAACTCGGCATGATGACTCTCTGGTGGATGGCGGTTGGTGTGGTCTCTGCCCAGATGGCGGGGGGGACCCTGGTGGTGAATGTTCCAAACGCCCCCGGCGAGATCATGCTGGACGGATTCCCGACCGGTCAGATCGCCCCCGCGACCCTTGAGAATGTGGCTCCAGGCACACACCTGGTCCAGCTGGAGTACGGCTGCATGCTCGGTGAGAAGCAGGCCACGGTCCAGGCGAACAAGACCACTCGCCTGACCCTTCCGATGCAGTACAAGGGCGGAAGCGGGACCATTCGCCTGAAGGGGGTCCCGTACAACGCCACGGTGTTGCTCGACGATGCGCCGGTGCGGAGCTGGGCCGAAGGGGTCGAGGCCAAGTGTGGCTCTCGGCGCCTGGCGGTTGAGGCCGCGGGCTTTGAAGAATGGCATGGTGACACGATCATCACCTCGGACAAGTGGGTCACTGTCGAGGTGACCATGCTGGAGTCTGAGATCCAGGAGTTCGTGCCCGCTCCACGCTCCATGGCTCGTCCGACCGACGACTTCGAGGACGATTTCGAGGACTACGACGACTTTGACGAACTGGACGAGATCGACGCGGCCTATGTCGAGGAGGAAAAGAGGGCCCTCGAAGAACGGGACGAGTACGACGAACGAGATGACCTCGATGAACTGGACGAACCAGAGGAATCCTCGTCGAGCAGTCGCTCCCGGGACCGGTCTCGGGAGTACCAGCGTCGCCAGGCGGAGCAGGAAAAACGCAACCGCGCCCAGGAGGAGGCCCGGCAAGAGGAAGAGGATCGCCGGGCGGTAGAGGAGGCCGAGAAGCATCGGGAGGAAGAGTTGGCGCACCAGCACCAGGAAGAAGCCCGTCGTGCCGATGAGGAGGACGAGCGTCGGAGCCGCTATGGGGACATCGACAGCCTCGACGATGAGGAGGAAATGGAAGACGACTCCAGCCGGCGTCGCAGTTCCTCGGAGGACGAAGATCCTGACGAATTTGGAGAGGAGGATGGCGAGGACAGGGGCGCCAGCAGCCGCGATCGTCGGGATGAGGAGGTCGACGACTACGACAGCGACGACTTCGAGGAGGAGGACTACGACGACCTGGACGAACGGGGCGGGAGCGAGAGGTTGAGAGAACCTCGGAAGTCCTCGTCGGTCGGCAGTCGAAGCCTGAAGTTCGGAGGGACCGGCGGCCTGGCTGCAGTGGCGGTAGGCGGTGGGGTCTTTGGCCTGATCAGCACCATCCAGTACCAGGCCGGCTACCAGAACTGGGAGGTCATCATCGCTGCCACGGGGTTCGGGTCCCCCAAGGAGATCGAGTACTGGACCCTCTATGTGCAGCCGTACAAGACCCGAATGGTCATCGGCTACGTCGTTGCCGGAGTGGGGCTTGCCGCGAGTGGGGCCTGGTTCTTCGTGGCGCCTGACGGAACGGTCCAGGTCGGGATCTCTCGCCGCTTTTGATTCTCGTCTCCATTGTCCTCCTGGTCGCCTGTGACGACAGCAGTGGGCCCGCTCAGAGGGCCCATGCCTCCGGGCCCCAAAGTCCTGGGTTCGTGGCTTCCCTCCCGGAGGCCCTGGAACCCCGCACCCGCACGGCGGAGTGCTGGGCGGCCCAGGGCGTGCCGGCTCCTGCTGGGGTGTGCCTGCAGACGGTCTCCGGGGGTTTCTCCAAGCCCCTGTGGGCCGGGGTGATTCCCGGAGGGACCACCTGGGTCGTGGAGCAGGACGGGGTGGTTCGCGCCGTCGGACAGGCTCGGCCGGTCCTGGACCTCCGGGACCGGGTCAGTCGGGCGGGCTCGGAGGAGGGGCTCCTGGGGCTGGCAGTGCACCCGCGCTTTCCCGAGGATCCCCGGGTCTTCCTGTACTGGTCGGCCGCCAGGCCCAGGCGCTCGGTCATTGCCTCTTTCGAGGCCACTCCGCAGCAAATCGACCTCACGAGTGAGCAGGTGATCCTGGAGATCGACCAGCCATATGGAAACCACAATGGGGGTCACCTCGCCTTTGGACCCGAGGGCCACCTCTATGTCGGGTTGGGAGACGGGGGATCCGGAGGCGATCCTGCGGGGCACGGCCAGCGACCGCTCACCCTCCTGGGCAGCATGCTTCGGCTGGATGTCGATGGGGCCAGGCCCTACGGAATTCCCGCAGACAACCCCTTTGCCCAGGGGGGGGCAGGTCGTCCAGAAGTCTGGGCCTGGGGCCTTCGAAACCCGTGGCGCTTCGCCTTTGACCCGGTCACGGGCTGGCTCTGGGCCGGGGACGTGGGCCAGAACCGCTTCGAAGAGGTCACCTTTGTGCGCCGGGGTGGAAACCACGGCTGGAATGTCTGGGAGGGGCGCCACTGCTACAAGGCAGAGACCTGTCCCGAAGCCTCTCTTGTGCCGGCCCTCTGGGACTATCCCCGGAAGCAGGGCCAGAGCATCACGGGTGGCGTGGTGTACCGGGGCCGGGCTTTTCCCGAACTCACGGGGGCTTTCCTGGCGGCGGACTTCGCCTCCGGTCGCCTGTGGGCCCTCTGTTCCGATGGCCAGGAACTGCTGGGTGTGACCGAGCTGGCGGACACCTCCGCCAGGGTGTCCCACATCGGGTTGGGGCCAGACGGGGAGCCGATGGTGGTGGACTATGGCGGCACCCTCTACCAGATGGTGCCAAGGCCGCCGAAGGGCTGCCCCTGAGTCGCCCTCGACTGTCTCTTGTCACGAAGGAGGCTGCCCAGGGTTAGAAAGTGGACCCTTTCGGAGCATCCATGTTGGCCTGGATCCTGGCGTTGTCAGCGGTTTTCGCCGACGAGGGAATGTGGCTCCCGGACCAGGTGGGTCCCCTGGGGCCGTCCCTGGCCCAGGCGGGCATGACCGTGCCGGTTCGGGACCTGATGGACTTGAGCAGCCATCCCCTGGGGGCCATTGTGTCCCTGGGACACTGCAGTGGCGCCCTGGTCTCCGATGATGGGCTCGTGGTCACCAACCACCACTGTGTGTTGAGAGCGCTCCAGGTCAATTCGGATGCAGCCCATGACCGTGCCAGAGAAGGCTACCTGGCCCTTACCAGGGCCCAGGAACTTCCCACCGGGCCCAACTTCCGGATCGCCATCATCGAGCGGATGGAGGACGTCACAGAGCAGGTGACGGCGGGCATTCGAACCGGTCGCAGGGCCACCCCGGACGACCAGAGGCGGGCGGTGATCGAGCGGGCGTCCAAGACCCTGGTGGCGGAGTGCGAGCGCGCCCAGAGCCGACGGTGTCGGGTGGTCGAGCAAGATGGCGGCATGCGGTACCTGCTCGAGGTCAAGCGGGAGATCCAGGACGTGCGGCTGGTCTATGCGCCTCCGACCAGTGTGGGCAGCTACGGCGGGGAGATCGACAACTGGATGTGGCCGCGGCATGCCGGTGACTTCGCGTTCCTCAGGGCCTATGTCGGCCCAGATGGCACCACGGCCCCTCCCTCGCCAGACAATGTGACCCTGGAGACCCCGAATCACCTGATGGTGGACAGCGCAGGGGTGCAGCCGGGAGACGTGGTCTGGATGGCGGGCTTTCCGGGTCACACTCGGCGGAACGCACTTGCGCTGGAGTTGGAGCACACCCTGACCCGGAGGCTGCCTGCAGAGATCACCCTGAGTCGCTCGCTCCTGGAGATCCTCCGGACCTCGATTTCGGCCCACCCGGACACCGCGCCCATTCTTGCGGCACCCATCGCCGGGCTGGAGAACGGCATCAAGTACAAGGAAGGACTCCTGGCCCGACTGGGCGATGGCCGGGCCCTGGCCGCAAAGAAGAGCGAGGAGGCCGCACTCCTGGCCTGGATCGCGGAAGAAGAGGACCGCACCGTTGCCTGGGGCGGGGTCCTGGAGCAGACCCATGTGTTGATCGCGGAGGGCCAGGCCCACCCGGAGCGGGACGCTCTCGTCTCTCGACTGGTGCGGGATCCGGACCTGCTGGCCACGGCGCACACCGGGCTGCGGATGGCGCGGGAGTCCCAGAGGCCGCTGCTGGACCAGGACCCGGGCTACCAGGCCCGGGATCGGGCTCGCCACCAGGGCCGTTTCCAGCGCCTGGACCACACCCTTGAACTCACCTCCGATCGGGCGGTCACCAGGACTCTCTTGTTGGCGCACCAGGCCCTGCCACCGGCGGAGCAGGTTCCCGAGGTCTCCGCCTGGTTGACCGCCCAGGGGGGGGTGAGCCCGGCCCTGGAGCGGCTCTACAGCGCCATGGAGCTCGCCAGGCTGGAGAATCGGATGGCGCTGCTCGATGCGAGCGTGGCGAGCCTGGAGGCCTCCACAGACCCCTGGCTCGAACTGGCCTGTGCCCTGGAGACGCACCTGGTGCGAGAGCGGGAGGCCCACAAGCAGCGGACGGGGGCATTTCTGCGCCTGAGGCCCCAGGTCCAGGAGGCGATGAATGCCTTTCGAGAGGGGCCGGTCTACCCGGACGCCGATGGCACCCTTCGCCTGACCTTTGGCAGCGTCGAGGGAGCGGTGCCTCGGGACGGGTTGATGTACCTCCCCCAGACCACTGTGGGCGGCATGGTGGCCAAGGCTGGCCCCCCGCCCTTCGACGTGCCGGACTGGTTGCTGGCGGCCGCCCGGGAGGCACCTGCCAGCCGTTTTGTCGATCCGGTTCTGTTGGATGTCCCGGTGGCTTTCTTGAGCAACCTGGAGGCCACGGGGGGCAACAGTGGCTCTGCCACCTTGAACGCGGATGGAGAGCTGGTTGGCCTGGTGCATGACGTGACCTGGGAGTCCATCGCATCGGATTGGGTCTTCGAGGCATCGGTCGCCCGCTCGGTGCATGTGGATGTGCGCTACCTGTTGTGGGTGCTCTCGGTCACACCGGGGGCCGAGAACCTCCTGGCGGAATTGCTTGGCAAGGGCGCCGAATTTTGATGCTGGGCCTGCTGTTCGGGTCAGCCTGGGCGGCTTCGCTGGACCTGCTGGAAGTGGGGGGTGTCTATGGCACGCCGAACACCGATGGCGGTACCGCCGCCTGGTGGAATCCCGCGGGGTTTGCGACCAGCCATGGTCTCCAGGTTCACGCCGAGATCGCACCCACCCTCGGCGGAGTGCACTACGAGCGCGCTGAACCTCACGGGGGTGTCGATGAGTACCGGATGATGGGCGCCATTCCATTTGTCGGTGTGACCCATGGCCTGAACCAGGAGCGCTTTGGCCTGGGGGCAGCTTTTGCCCTTCCCCAGGCTCGGGGGGCCGAGTCCATTCACGAGGACGGCATTGGTCGCTACCACCTGCGAGGGGGCGGCAGCAAGGTGATGACCGGGCTGGTGGGGTTTGCCTGGCGCCCCATCGAGCGCCTCTCCATCGGGGGGGTGGTGTCCGTCGTTCACTCCGAGTGGAGTGCCTACCTGGACAGCGAGACCCTGCCGGAGCTGGAAGAGGCGATTCGGGCCCTGGGTGAGGAGACCCACTACACCGACAGCGATCTCGGCGACCTACCACCACGGGGTGAGCCTGGAGCACACCGGCGACGTGCAGATCCTGATTGGATGCCCCCCCCAGGATGATGAGATCGGTCGCTTTGGGGCCGAGTCCTATGGGATGTGCAATGACCTCCTGGAAGGGGACATGTCGGTCTCGTACCGGCTGCCCGCACGGGTCCATGGGGGTGTGGCCGTCACGCCGATTCCCCAGCTCACCGTGGAGTTGATGGGGGGATGGGTCAACTGGAGTGTCTACAGTGACCTGCTCATCGAGATCTCCGGCATGGAGGAAAACGAGGGTCTGGACCCGGACGCGGCCAGGCTGGTCAACAAGCAGCAGCTCTGGGCCCGAGACAGCCAGGACAGCATCTGGGGGGCGCTGGACGTCAAGGGGACCCTGGCCCAGGGCTGGTTGACCCTCGGTGCCCGGGCCCTGGTGGATCGGGCTGCAGTGCCCGATCATGCGTTGAGTCCCAACAACTACGATGCCAACAGCCTGAGCCTGTCAGGGATGGCGGCCTTGAACATCCTGCCCCTCGATCTGGACCTTGTGCTGAGCTACGGCCAGACCTTCATGGCTCAGCGGACGGTCACCGACAGTGCTTTTGGCCTGACCCTGGGGACGGACCGAAACGAGGAGCGCTGGTACTACCCTCACTCCAATGGCACCTACACCGGCTGGGTCCGTCGTGCGGCGCTGGCCATTCGTTGGCATTTCTAAGAGTTGCGCAATTGGCCTATTCTGGGCATAGGTGGTCCTATGATTACTCTCCTGGTCTTCACGGCTTCTCTTTCCTGCACCGGTGGCGATGCGCTGCCGCCGCCGCCGATCGGTACGACCGACACGACCGACACGACCGACACGACTGACACGACCGACTCCGCTGACACCAACGACACCGGTGACACGGCCGAAACCGTTGACACGGGGCCTCCCCTGGACCCGATCTGCGGGACGTTGGACGAGGCCTTCAGCTCCATCACCCCCGGCGTCGGGAGGCAGGGCGCCGAAAACGCCGTCCTGGTGGCTGACGGGGTGCCGGTCTATCTGGAGGCCAACCAGGATGAATCCACGCTGTTCACCCTGGATGGGGATGGGCACAGCGAAGTGGCGGTGTTCTACACGAAGCGAGCCCTGGGTGACGTGATGAACGATGGCCTGGAGGAGTCCGAGGATCTGGTGTGCAGTGCCCACGACGACCCCTGCGAGGGCATGTCGACCATGCGGATCAAATTCGAGAACTCGACCTATGTGCTGGAGGTCAAGCCCTGGCCAACGGATCTCTGGGTGGTGGCGATGGACGCCACGGACGCGCCGACCTGCTCGGAGTAGCCGGAGCAGTTCAGGGCTCTCAGTCCTCTTCGAAGGCCAGGTTCAGCTTGTAGGTGCCCTGGTTTTCCTCGTACCCGCCGACAGCGATGTAGACCTCCTGTCCGGCCACGACGGGGTACTCGACCTCGGATCCCAGGACCTGCTCCGGGAGCACGTCGTTGTTGGCGTGACACTGGATCACCAGCTCCGACTCATGGAGTGACCAGCCAGAGATCGCCAGGTAGGTGTCGAACTGGGAACCCTCTGTGTCTGCGATCAGGGTCCCCTGGGCGCCAGCGATCCAGGTGAAGGCGTGGCCCCAGCCGATGTGCGGGAAGACCCCGTCGTCAGCCTCCCTGTCGTAGTCGATGTTGAAGGTGTCGATGTCGTCGGTGCTGGCAACGAAGCCGATGGAGTGGCCCAGCTCGTTCCAGGTCTCGTTGCTGGCCCAGTCTTCGCCCACGGTGTCGTCGCCAGGACCGGGCCACACGGTCTCTGTCAACTCCACGCACGCCACCACCACCTCGGGCTCCCAGTCTGGAAGCGTGGGGGGGTTTTCCAGCGCATCCCCTGCGAACAGGCACCCGGTGGACCACAGAACCGCGGCCATGAAGGCAGTCAGGGCTCTGTGGGACATCAGAAGACCCCCTGAAACACGAGGCCGTTGGGGACCAGCACCAGGGAATGTCTTGGGTTCCCCTCGCCCAGGGTCCGCCGTGTGCGACGCCAGCCCCGGTAGGCGAGCACGCCCCCCGAGATGGCCAGCCCCCAGCCGAACGCGTTGCCCCCTTGCCACCACCCGTAGGAGGTTGTGCTCACCGGGCGGGGTAGCACTCGCATCGGCACGAACCAGGTGACGGCGGCCAGTGTGGAGCCTCCCAGCAGGCAGATTCCCCCGGAGACGAGCCTTGCGCTTCCCGCGTTCTGCCAGAGGGAAGGGCTGGAGGGCGCGGAGGAGGTTCCAGAGCCGGGATCCTCGGGTGTCGAGGCCTCGGGTGTCGAGGCCTCGGAGGAAGGGCGGTTCCGGTCCTCTCCCGCCTGGATCCATTTGCGGGCTTCGGCCCCCTCCGGGCTCTCGAAGCCCTCCGGAAGGCCGCCCTCTTCGAGGTACCAGGTGCGCAGGTGCCCGTCCCGGGTGTCCACCAGCTGCAGGAGGAGCGGCCTCCCGGCGGGAACCGTCTCCAGGCCAGAGGCCCCCTCGACCCGCCAGAAGGTCCAGGGCACCACCGGCAGGACCAGGGTGGGCTCATCTCTCGACGGGGCGGGTTGACTCTCTTCCCACGCGATCAGCGCCGGGTCCACCAGCGCGACCTCGGTGGCCAGCTGAAAACCAGGGTCCAGCGCCCGGATGGAGGCCAGGGCTCGGGAGGCCTGGTTCGGGTTCTGGTGCCACCAGTGATCCAGCAGGGTCACCAGGTGCAGCAACAGGATCTCGCCCGGCTCCAACAGGCCGGTGAGGCAGGGAAGCTGGGTGTCCAGGTCCTGGGTGGCCTTGACGAAGGCGCCACTGTCGTTGCCTTCAAAGGCCTCGAGTGCCACGTTGCCCAGGTCGATCACCTCGTCGAAGGTGGCCTGACACTGGGCGGAGGCCTGGGGGATCAGCAGGGCGAGAGCGAGCCACACCACAAGGGTCTAATTGCAATACGAGGTGGTGCCTGCTGCCGATGCACAGAGTTTCTTGGCCTTGTCCACATCGCGGCCGGTCTCTCGGGCGAAATCCAGCCACTCCTTGGCGAAGACCTTGGCGTTGTTTCGGGTTTTCTCCGCGGCCACGCTGTCCATCGGGTTCCGGGTCTGGGTGTACTTCTTGTCCGCCGCCTTGTACAGGTCGTAGCCGGATCGGGCGCGGATCATGAGCAGGTCCGAGGTCCAGCGAGCATGGGTGCTGCTGGGGAACTTGTCCCGGTTCTCCAGGGCCCGATCTGCCCAGCGGATCGCCTCGCTATAGCGGCCCCTGCTGCGCAACTTGACGGCGTACTTGAAGCAGATGACCGGGTCGGCCTGGGAGATGTCCTTCAGGTGCCGCTCGGCGAGACGCATCCACTCCTTGGTGTCCTTGCGGGCGTCGGCGTTGATCAACAGAACCACAGAGAAGTCCCTCTTCTTGGTCTGCTTGCTCGCCTTGGAGATCGTCTTCTCGATGCAGCGAATGTCTGCGGGAGTCAGCTTGCCCATCAGCGCCCTGGGTTCCAGCA
>CAZMNK010000028.1:0-48273 GCA_964567625.1 uncultured Enterobacterales bacterium
AATCATCGTGTCGACGGCCTTCAGCCCGGTCTGCATCGGCTCGTGGACGCCCTGGCGGGCCACGATGCCAGGGGCCTTGATCTCGACCCGTCGGACGTGGTCTCGAGGGATGGGCTCGCCACCGTCGATTGCATTGCCGAGGGCGTCAACCACGCGGCCCAGGGTGGCGGGGCCCACGGCCACGGAGACGATCTCCCCGGTGCGTTTGACGGTGTCCCCTTCGTTGATCTTGGTGTCGGCCCCGAACAGGGCGCAACCGACGTTGCCTTCCTCGAGGTTCAGCACCATGCCCATGACGCCGCCAGGGAATTCGAGGAGTTCGCCCGCGAGGGCGTTCTCGAGTCCGTAGACGCGGGCGATGCCGTCGCCGACACTGAGGATGGTGCCAGTCTCGGCGACAGAGACCTTGGTCTCGTAGTTCGCGATCTGACTCTTGAGGATCTGGGAGATCTCTTCGGCGCGGATGTCCATGCTCGGCGGCTCCGGCAAGGGGTGGTGGGAGACCCTGCAGTGGTGACTGCTAGGCCTCCGCTGGAACGATGTGAGAATTGGTAAGAAGTGTCTGCTTCAGCAGGTCCAGGCGGTTCCGGACCGATGCGTCGTAGACGATGCTGCCAACCTTGACGACCATTCCGCCGATCAGGTCGGGATCGACGCTGAAGTCGATGAGGACGGTCTTTCCGGTGGAGGCTTCGAGGGATTTCTGGACGTTGGCGGCCAGGGGTTTGCTCAGCTTGGTCGCAGTGGTCACGTGGGCTCGAACTCGGCCCGCTTCGACGTCGGCCAGCTTCCCGAACTCGCGAACCAGGTCCGAGAGGAGGCTGGCACGGCCCTTGTCCAGCATCAGCCGGATGGTGTTGGCCACGTGGGTGTGAACCGGGACCTTCTCCAGCATGGCCTCCATCACCCCCCTGCGCTCGCTGGGAAGCAAGGCGGGGTGGTTCAGGGCCCTGGAAAGCTGGCCGTCCCCGGCCCCCAGGATGACGTCGAACTTTTCGAGGTCGGTGGCCAGAGTGTCGGCGATGTCGCCTTCCTTGCCCAGGGCCATCAGGGCGCGGGCGTAGCGGCGAGCAATGGCGGTCTCATCAGCCATGGCCGTTGACCTCCTTCATCTGCATCGAACCCAGAAGTTCCTGCGCCAGGCGCTCCTGGTCGTCGCTGTTGATCTGGCCCCGAAGATGTTCCTCGGCACCCTGCATGGCCAGCTCTACGGCCTGGCGGTGCAGGGCAGCCCTGGCGGCGGTGACTTCGTCCCGGATGGCTTTTTCAGCGCCGTCCTTGATCTGGGCGACTTCCTGGGAGGCTCGCTCGCTGATCAGGTTGGCCTCGCGCTCGCTGGTCCGGGAGGCCTCGGCGCGCATTTCGTCAAACTCGACCTCAAACCGGTTCAGCCGGGCATCGAAGGCGTCGCACCGGTCCTGGGCCTCTCGCCGGAGCCGATTGGACTCTTCGATGTCCTTGGCGATGCCGGCGGACCGGTTCTTCAGGGCCTCGGTGATGACGCCCCTGGCCAGGTAGACGATCAGGCCGACAAAGAGCACCAGGTTGAATGCGTGGAAGGCAAGGTCGACGTACCAGCCTTCGGGCTGGCCGACACCCCCACCAGCGGCAAGGGCGGCCGTTGGAAGGACCAGGAGGACAAGTGCGATCAGTGGGCGGGTCACTTGGCGGAAACCTCGGATCCGAGAATGCGGTTTGTGATTTCTGACGCCAGGTTCCCTGAGAGCCGGTCCAGCTCCTCGCTGGCCAGTGCCCGTTCTCCTTCAATGACAGCCACGGCCTCGGCGACCTTCTTGTCAGCATCGGCGCGGGCGCCAGCGATTGCGGCTTCACGAGCTTCCATGGCCTGGCTGCGCGAAGCGGAGCGTTCCGCTGCGATGGTGGCGCGCGCCTCGGCCACCTCTTTTTCATAGGCGTTCAGTCGCTCATCGGCGGTTTCCTGGAGCCGCAGAGCGTCCTGTCGGCTGCCGGCGATGGCGGTGTCCCGGTCCTTCAGGTAGGCGATCATGGGCTGAAAGATCACCATGTTGAGGACGATCAACGTCACGGCAAAAGGGATGGCCTGCAGCACCATCAGCCAGGGGTCTGGAAGGATCGCCATGGCGCCTCCGTCCTCCGTTTGTTGAGCGAGACCACCTTCTCTTCGGCCCGGCCTTGGAGGGGCGCGGAGATATCATGACACCTCGGAGGGGTCAACAGGCTCCTTTAGGGATGGGGGAATGGTCCCGGCCATGCAATCCTCGGGCCATGCCTCCCGTTCGCCCCTGGATCCCGACCTTTCGCTGCGATCGGTGCGGGACCTTGCACCTTATTCAGGGAATTCGCGCCTGGTTTGCGCAGCCTCCTGCCAGGGACGGGGGACGGGTGCACTTTGTTTGTGTCAGTTGCCAACAGCGAAGTGCCCGCTTCCCCAGAGTGTGATCCCCTGGTGTCGCAGCGCCTGCCTCAGGGCCACCGGAACTGGAGGCGCAGGCCGGCCTCGCCGTAAACCAGGGAGGACCAGCTGACCTGGTCTTCGGTCCGGCTCCAACCATTGTGGCCAACCAGGTGGGCCCGGAATCCGATGTCCAGGTTTTCCACCGGGCTCATTTCGGCCCCGAGTCCCAGCCTCAGTCCAGCACCAGCGATGCGGAACCGAGTCGCCGTCGCGCCCTCTGCGGCGTCTTCCGCTTCCTCGTCGGTGTAGGCGGTGGAGACGTCCCGGGCGATGGGCAAGGTGCCATAGAGTCCACCGCCGATCCAGGGGCGCACCCGTTCTTCGTCGGGTCCAAGGTGGCGCTGGAGATCCACGCTGGGCCGGATGCCCCCCGCAGAGACCGATCGCCGGCTTTCTGCGGTCCAGGTGGTGGTTCGCTCCAGGGCCACCCCAAGTCCAACCACCAGCGTGGTGCGGCCCAGGTCCAGGCCCCCATAGGGTGTCAGGGAGGGACGCAGAAGCCCGTCGAATTCCCCCACGCCGGTGCCCGAGGTGCGCTCCTCGTCTACCCAGACCAGGTCCGCCCGTCCGAAGGGGACCCAGTCGATACCCAGGACGGGTTCGGCAGCGAGGGCGGGGGCTCCGAGGGCCCACAGCAGAACGGGAAGCACGCGCGGAGTCTACTGTTGGCGTAGGGCCTCTGGGAACGGGCGCGTTTTCTGGACGCTGTTCGATGTGGGCTAGGGGGCAGTCCGCTGTTCGATTCGTTGCTGGTGCTTCCAGGCGGCCAGGGCTCCGGCGATGGCCATTCGCTCGGGGCGGGCCAGCTCGATGAATCGAAGACCGGCGATCTTCTGGCCCTTCTGCCGGGGGGCTGTGCGCACGTTGCGAACCTCGAAGCGAACCGCCAGTGCCTCCAGGCCAGGGATCTCCACGTGCCCTTCGATGACCTGGCCCTCTCGCAGGGTCAGGTCCGAGGACTTGTAGAGGAAGGCAAGACCGGCGTTGCTGACGTCGACGATGGCAAAGCTGCGGATGGTGTTTCCGGTCTCGAGGATGACGGTGAAGCCCTCCTTGCCCGCGACCCGGTGACGAGCGACCAGTCGGCGGTCGTTTCGCTCGACCGCCCGGGGGGGCGCCAGGACCCAGCGGTGCAGTATGTCGGTGGTGATCATCTCGCTGTAGAAGGTGTAGCGGTCCGTGCCTCCCTCGTAGTCCACCCGCACGGCACGGCCGCTGGGCGGTGTCTCCACGATGTCCTGGAGCCCGGCATCCAACACAAAGGGCACGCTTCCGTCCTTGACTGGCGGGGCGATGGAACCATGAACCTGCAGGCCTCCGACGGTGAGGACGCAACTGGCGATCTCAGCGGCGGCGTACATCAGGTGGGATTGAACGTCTTCCGGGCTGGTAAGCCAGAGAGGAGAATTCACGGCCATGGGTTCCTCACCAGGGCAGGCACGGGGGGGCACCTAATTAAATCCACTTTAGCGGATACCGAGGTTGGATTCCTCCCATCAGGTGGACAAAGGCGCCCCGCAGTGTAGGGTCGAGGTCCTTTGGAGTGACTTGTGCACATTCGACGTGTGGCCTTTGAAGGGCTCAGGGCGCTGCCCGATTTTGAAGGGCAGGGTCTGGGGCGGGTGGTGCCGGTGCTTGGAACGGCGGCGGGCCGTACGGCCCTGGCAGATGCGATCACGATTGCCTTGAGTGCCTTTTCCTCGTCTGATCTGGTGCGAGCGGCCGCTTTGCTGGGTCTCGGAGAGACATGCGAGGCGCATGGGGAGGGCTTGCCGGAAGAACTGGTGATCCAGCGCCCGGGAATTGCCCAGTCCCTGTTTGGAGATGAGCGTACCTTCCGGGTCAAGCTCGACCTGGAGCTGGATCCGCCCCAATACGGGGAAATACGGGCCCATGCGCTGCGCGATCCGCGCCTGGTCAGTGCACTTGGTGCAGCCGACACGACCCTGGGAATCGCGGTGGGGTGGGTCCTTACCCGGGACTGGAGTGTGGCGGCCACGAGCGTGCTGGGGGTCCGGCTGGGGGATGTCGAACTGCCCCTGGTGGGGGAGGATCGTCCCAGCTGGCTCTCCGGCTTCCTTCAGGGGCTCTCAGGTCGTCTGCATCGCCACCGGGCAGGGGATGGGGATGCCCAGGCCTATGCTCGTGCAGAGCGTTCGCCGGACGCCGTCGAGCGCATGGCGGCAAGGCAGGTCCGGCAGATCCTGTCCCGGTCTCCCTTCGGGCTTGGGGAACTCCAGGTGATCGAAGGCGAGCCCACCTGGTTGGGCCTCACGCACGGGGACTCTGTGCTGCCTCTGCGGGCCTTTGGTCCCCGGGTCGCGCACCAGGTGGGCCTTGTCCAGGCGGTGCATCTGTCCGGGGCGGAGATCCTGGTGACCGAGGCCCCGCTCGACCTCACCGACAGGCCCCGCTCCATGCGAAAGTGGCTGCGGGCCCAGAGTGAGGCCGATGGCTCGGCCCTGGAGCAGGTCTTCTGGATCGGTGTCGGAGGCGAGGGAGCCCTGGAGCCCGGGTGAGGGCGGTCTGCATCCACTGTGGGGAGTCAAAGCCGCGAGCAATGGCCCCCTGCATGGCCTGTGGTAGGTCCCCTCGTGGCGAAGAACGCCCGGTGGCCTACCTCTTTTCAAGCCATCATCTCTCCGAGGAGGAGCTGACTGCCGTCGCCTCTCGGGTGCAGGCGGGTGACCGGCCGGACCCGCCAGAACACCTGCTCCAGAGGGCTCGCAGCGAACTCACCCAGAGCCTGAGCCAGCTGCCTGGTCCGGTGCCTGAAGCGGGTGCGGATCAGCGCAACCTGACCAGGGAGGAGGCCTGGTTGCTCCTGCTGGGCAACGTGGTCCTGACCCCCCTTCTTGGCCTGGCGGTCTGGTGGGGGTGGAGACACCGGCACCCGCAGGCCGCGAACCGTGTCCTCTGGATGACCCTCCCCATCGTCGCTGTGCTCGGAGGTGGGTGGTGGTTGATCGTGCTCCTGTTCGGGGAGGGCTGAGTCCCACCTTGGTGTGGTGCGGCTTCCGCTCAGGCGTCCAGCAGGTGACGCAGCCGCTGGATCAACTCCAGGGGACTGAAGGGCTTGTGGAGCACGGGCAGGTCCTCCAGGAGCTGGGAGTCCAGGAATTCGTCGGAGTACCCGGTCATCAGCATCACAGGCAGACCTGGAATGAGCTGGCGGGCCTCGGCAGCGACCTCGATGCCGGATCGCCCTGGCACGACGGCATCGGCCAGGACCCCGTCGATACGGGCGTGTTCCTGGCGCAGGAGTACCGAGGCTTCGATCCCATTGGCGGCGGCCAGGACTTCGTAGCCCTGGGTCTGAAGGGCGGCGGTGACCATTTCCAGGGTTGCAGCGTCGTCTTCAATGACCAGGAGGGTCTCCGAGCCCGCAGCCGACGAGTCCTGCGGAGGCGATGACTGGGGATCGATGGTGTCGAAGCCGATGTGAAAAGCGGTGCCCTGGCCGGTGGTGCTGTCGACCAGGAGACGGCCCTGGTGGCGTTCGATGACCCCGAAGAGTACCGCCAGGCCCAGGTCGTGACTGGTGCCGGAGAACGGCTCGAACAGCCTTGAACGCACCGTCTCGTTCATGCCGGGACCATCATCGACAATGGTGAGCTTGCAGGCGCCTTCCGTCTCGTGGCTGTTCTGGACGTGGACCCAGACAGTGGTTGGGGGTGGCTGCTGGGCGGAGATCCACTCGCCCAGGCGCACCAGGGCCATGCGAAAGGCTCTTGGGTCGATCAGGATGTGGTCGTGCTCCCCCTCGTAGCGGACCTTGAGTGTGATCTGAGGCCCCAGGACACTCTCCAGCAGGGGCTCGCACTCTCCCAGGATCTGGCTGAGCTGTCCCGGCCTGCGCTCGGCGCCCTCGCCAGCGACCGCCTGGAGTTGACGCTGGAGGGTTGCAGCGCCCTCGGCCGCCGACAGGATGGCCCGGACATGTGCGGCCCGGTCTTCTTCCAGGCCGCCGAGAAGCAACTCGGAGGCGCTCTGGAGAATGGAGGTGAGCTGTCCTCGCAGCTTGTGGGCGATTCCACCTGCCATGCTCTCCAGTCCCTGGAGCTTCTGTCTCTCGCCCCCCGGGTCCTCCAGTCGAACCATCCACCCCATGGCGCCGTCGACCGGCAGGGGCTGGATGATCGCGGAGGCCGTGCGGGAGGTGCCCTCTCCGTCCTGGAAGAAGAGATCACGAGCGGAGGCCTGGCCCATTCGCGGCCACAAGAGTCCCTGCTGGTCGTGGAGCCAGGTATCGACCGGAGTCTCTCTGAGCTGGTGGACAGTCATGCGAAAGAGGCGGGTCGCCGCCATGTTTGCACTGACGACCACCCCGTCCTCGTCGCACAGGAGCAGGGGCTCAGTGAAGCCGTCGAGAAGATCGTCCAGGGGGAGATCGAGCATGCCGCCTTGTCCGAAAGAGGGCGGATCATCCCGATCCCACCAGATGGGGGGGCGATTCTAACCCTGGAGAAGCTTCATGGAACGTCCATGGTGTGCAGTCGCCAGGCCGCCAGGCCATAGGCGACGATCGACCATGCGGCCAGGCCCGCAAATGCCACGGGGTCCCACACGCTGGCGAAACCCTCCCAGGCTGCCAGGGCGCTGCCAGGAAGGAAGCGTGCGATGGCGTCCGTCCCCTCGGCGCCAAACATTGCTGCCCCACTCAGGCCTGCCCGTGCCATGCCATCCACGAGCAGCAGCAGGGTTGTCACCACGACGGTGCCCGCGGTGGCCGGGACCCAGCAGGAGACCGCCAGTCCCAGTCCGATCAGGGCCGCATCGCTGCCCCAGCCCGCGAGATAGCCCAGCAGGACCCGGCCCAGGTCCCCCCCCGCATCGAGCCCCAGAACCGGGATGCCGCAGAGGGCGGTGACCCCGCCGGTGACCGTCAGCGTCAGCCCGCCGTAGAGCACCAGGGCCAGGCCACGTGCGGCCAGGACCCTCAGCCTGGAAACCGGACGCACGAGGATGGGGCGCAGGGTGCCGTCCCTGACCTCGCCACCGAGGGTCTGGGCGCTGAGCCACAACAGGATCAGGGGCAGGACAAAGAAGTTTCTGGCCTTCAAGGCCCACCCCATGGCCGCCACCCCATCGACATGGATGCCGATGCTGACCTGTGTGTTGTTTCCCGCCAGTGACTGTTCCTGCCAGGAGAGGATGCCGTGAACCAGGATCACGGTGACAAGTGGGATGGCGAGACTGAGGACCAGCCCCAGCCGAGCGGAACCCCGGGACAGGAGTTTTCGCCACTCGGCCCGGACGATGGGAAGCAGAGGGGGGGCTGTCATGGGTCCTCCCCGGTGAGGCGCAGAAAGAGATCCTCCAGGCTGCCCTGACTGGCGGCCAGTCCGGTGACGGCCACCCCGGCCTGGACCAGGGCGGTGTTGAGCCTCGCCGAGTCGCCTTCCGTCACCGAGACCTGCAGGATGGGGCCGGAACCTGTCAGGCTGGCCCAGGGCAGGGCATCGATCACGGATGCCGCAAGCGCACCATCGGGGGTCTCGACCCGGATCGTCTGGCCGGCAAGGAGCTCCTTGACCAGGCCTTCGGAGAGCTTCCTTCCCTCCTGGAGAATTCCAACGCGGGTGGCGATCGCCTCGACCTCACTGAGCAGGTGGGAGGAGACCAGGATCGTCACCCCTTCCGCAGACAGCTGGCGAATCAGCTCGCGGATGTCCCGCATTCCCTGGGGGTCCAGGCCACTGCTGGGTTCGTCGAGGAGGAGGAGTCGAGGGTGGGTCAGGAGGGCGCGGGCCAGCCCCAAACGCTGACGCATCCCATGGCTGTAGGTGCCCGCCGGGTCATCGCGGCGATCCGCCAGCCCGACCTTCTCCAGGGCCTCTGCTCTCTGGAGACGGGCATCGCCTGTCGAGACTCCTCCGTAGGCCTGGACGATGCGCAGGTTCTCCTCGCCGGAGAGCCAGTCGTGGAAACGGGGGATCTCCACCAGGGCCCCCACATGCTGTCGCTGAGCCACAGGATCGGTGTTCCCGAAGATCGCCACGCTTCCCGCGTCCCGTTGGATCAGGCCCAGGATGCAACGCATGGCGGTCGTCTTCCCGGCGCCATTGGGTCCCAGTAGACCGTAGACATCGCCGGTCTGGACGGTCAGGTCCAGGTCTTCGACGGCCACCCGGGGGCCAAAAGAACGGCGAAGGCCGCGAACTTCCAGGGCCGCGGTCATTGCGGATGGCCCTTGGAGCGTGTATTTGCGCGGTCCCCCCCCGTGGAGTTCGCGATGACCACTCGGCCTGGCATGTTCCTCCTGTCTTCGTGCGCCCTGGCGCTCGTGGCCTGTAACCTCACCCCTGGCTCATCCACGGATGACAGTGGAGACGCCGGCGGGCCCACCATCGCCGACATCCAGAACGGTGTCTTTGCCGAGGATGAGAACGTCCGCCTGGATGGGGTGATCGTCACCTCGCCGATCACGCTGGATGGCGAGGGCTTCTTCATCCAGGATGCCGGTGGTGGCGAATGGTCGGGCGTCTATGTCTACCTGGCTGGTGGAGCCGAGGGCCTGTACCTGGATGTGGGGGACGTGATCACGGTCACCGGGGCGGTCACCGAGTTCTACGAGCTCACCGAGTTGGTCGTGGCCAGTCCCACCGCCATCGAGGTCACGGGCCAGGAAGAGGTGACCACCGAGGTGGTCGACCCGAACGACGTCCCCGACTGGGAGGTCTGGGAAGGTGCCCTGATCACCGTCGAAGAAGTGTCGGTGGTCGGGTGCATGGACTTTGGCGAGGCACCGCTGACGGACGAGCTTTCCATCGACGATCGCATTCTCGAATACGAATCGGAGCCGGGGGCCACCTACACCTCTGTGACCGGGCTCATCAGCTACAGCTACAGCGCCTGGAAGATCTACCCCCGAACCGCAGACGACCTGGTGGGGTACGCCGCCGGGGACGGCGGTAGCGTGGTGAGTGTCCAGGACGTCCAGACCGGCGCCGGTGGGGAATGTGGCCTCACCCTTGAAGACGTGGTGGTGACATCGCCGGCCACGAGCTCCGGCAACGGCTTCTACGTGTCCGATGCGGTCTCGACGGCCGCCGCCTACACCGGAGTCTACGTCTACGCGGGTTCCGCGGGTGTGCCGGCGGACGTGGTCCAGGGGGCGACGCTCACCATGGTCGGATCGGCCATCGAGTATGACGGGGACGAGGACGGCTTTCCGATCACCGAGTTCATGCCCGACAGCATCACCGTCACGGGCACGGGCAGCGTGCCGGCGCCTCTCGCCCTCCAGGCCACGCCCTCGGACTGGGCACCCTATGACGGGGTTCTGGTGACGCTGGAAGCGGTGGAGGTCACCGACGCCGACGCTGGCTATGGCGAGGCCGAGACGGACTGGGGCATCAACATCGATGACTGGTTCGTCGAGTTCTCATCCAGCACGGGCACCCAGTACGATGTGACGGGGATCATCAACCAGTTCTACGGTTGGAAGATCGCTCCCCGGGCCCAGGACGACCTGGCCGCTCACTAGGAACCCCATGAGTCGCCGCCCGTCCCGTCGCGAAGTCCTCGAGAGAGGGGCCGCAGGCCTGGTCACCTCTGGCCTGGCAGGCTGCACGGGGGGCGAGGAAGTCCCAGAGGCCGGTCGAATCGACCACGTGATCGTGGTGATGATGGAGAACCGGTCCTTTGACCACTACCTGGGCTCACTCCGGGCCACCGAGGGTCGAGACGAAGTGGACGGTCTGACCGGGTTGGAGTCCAACCCGGACCTGGCCGGGGATGAGGTGGTGGTCTTTCCGTTGGAGGCCCCCTGCCAGGAGGACCCACCCCATGGTTGGGCCTCCTGCCACAGCCAGTTCGCGGAGGGACAGAACGCGGGATTCGTGACCGAGCACGAGTCCCGGGTGGGCACGGGCCAGGGGGACTGGGTCATGGGCTACTACCAGCGGGAGCAGCTCCCGGTGCACTACGCCCTGGCCGACGCCTACGCCTTGCCGGATCGCTACCACTGCGCCTTGCTGGGACCGACATGGCCCAACCGGCTCTACGGGCACTGCGGCACCTCGAATGGTCAGGCTGACAACAGCTTTCCCCCCACCGGTGGCTTTGCCATGAAGACCGTGTACAAGGCGCTGGAAGAGGTGGGTGAGGAGTGGCGGTACTACTATTCTGACCTGCCGTGGATGGGCCTGTTCAAGGACCACTGGGACACCCTTCGGGTACGGCCCCTCGACGACTTCTTCCTCGACGTGGAGCGGGGGGAACTGCCGGCATTTACCTGGATCGACCCGGCATTTGGATTTTCGGACGATCACCCGCCCCACCACCCGGGCCTTGGCCAGATGTTCCTGGCCACGGTCTACGAGGCCCTGGCACGGTCGCCGGTGTGGGAGCGTTGCCTGCTGGTCATCACCTACGACGAACACGGTGGTTTCTACGACCACGTGCCGCCGGGCACCACCGACGATGAATTCGCGGAACAGGGCTTCTCTCAGCTGGGATTTCGCGTCCCAGCCCTGGTGGTCGGCCCCTGGGTCAGGCCGGGGGTGGACAGCACCGTGCTCAGCCATGTGAGTCCGCTGAAGTACGTCTGTGAACGCTTCGGGGTGACCCCCTGGACCGATCGCATCGCGGCTGCGAACAGTCTCTCGGTACTGCTGGACCAGGAGCGCATGGCGTCAAACACGCCCCTCGAACCGGTGGTGCTTCCGGCCTTTGAGGTTCCGGAAGAAGAAGTCGGGCCCGAGTGCCAATACGCGGTCATGACCTTGAGCGGCCAGGTCGAGCTGGCGGACTGGGTGGGCACCAACCAGCCGGAGCACATCCGGACTTTTGGCCGCTCCGAACTCTTGAAACACGCAGCTCGCCTGGACCTTGTGAAGTAGGCGCCCGGTCTCTCCCGAAGGGCAGGAGCCGCTATTTCAGGCCGCGAATCCGGTCCAGCAGACCCGGGGCGACGACGCTGGCCGCATACAGGGCCTTGGCCCGGGGAGACAGGATTGCGGAGCGCTTCCGCCGAAAGGCCGCCTCGACGGTGTCTGCCGCCACTTCCTCCGCGGTCATCGGCGTCAGCTTGGGGTGATCCTCGTCAAAGGTCATGTACCCGGCGTTTTCGAAGAACGGGGTTCGAACCGCTGGTGGGCAGACGATGACGACGTCCACCCCGGTGCCAGCCAGGTCGCAGCGCAGGCCCTCGCTCCAGCCGATCACGGCGTGCTTGCTGGCGCAGTAGGCCGTGTGCTTGGCGTAGCCACGCTTGCCGGCCACGCTGGCGATGTTCACCACCAGCCCCGCCTGTCGCTCGAGCATCCCCGGCAGGAGAGCCCTTGTGACCCGGACCACCCCGTACAGGTTGACGTCCAGGACGCTCTGGATCGCCTTCACGTCCGTCTCCTGCCAGGGTTGGAAGAGACCGATACCGGCGTTGTTCACCAGCACATCCACCTGACCGTAGCGGTCCAGGATCGCCTGGGTGGCCATCTCGACACTGGGATCGTCGGTGACATCCAGGGTGAGGGCCAGGTCCACGTGGGGTGACAGTTCAGCGAGCCTCTCCTGGTCCCGTCCGGTGCCGACGACCCGGGCTCCCTCGTTTCCAAAGGCCAGTGCGCAGGCCTTGCCGATGCCCGAGGTGGCACCAGTGATCACGATCACCTGGTCGGAAAAACGACTGGACATGGGTTTGAACAGACTCCCTGGAAAGGAGTGTCCCTATCGCGACCTGTTGGGAACGGTCCCGCATCCACTTTGAAGGGGAAATCTTGTGGTTTCGAGCCGTGCTCGTGACGACGGACTCACATCCAGGGATGACGTTCTGGCGTTAGGGCTCCTTTCCCGTGGAGGTCCTGATGTTTCAACTCCTCGCCCTGTTCGTGCTTCCGGCCTGTGGGCCCAGCTACTACGAGGCCCAGAAGGTCGACACCATCGAGGCCTATGAGACCTTTCTGACGGCCAAGCCCAACGACAGCCAGGCCTACCCGGCCAAGATGCGTCTGGAGGAGCTCTACCTGGAGCAGGCCGAGGCGCAGAAGACCCTGGAGGCCTATGACGGCTTCCTGGAGAAGTTCCCGAACTCCACACTCAAGGACAACGCCCTGGCGCAGCGGGAGGCTTTCCTCTACCAGTGGGCCACGGACGAGAACAGCATCGAGGCCCTGGAGAGGTACCTGGAGGAGTACCCTCGGGGAAAGAAGAAGCGCAAGACCGACGTGCGCAAGCGCATCAATGTGCTGGGCTACATCCACAACCTGGTGATCGGTGAGGTCACGATCACCCCCGTGAACCTGGCGGAAGATCCCGAGGGCCCCATGAATGGGTTTGCGATCACCGCACCGGTCACCAACAAGGGGTCCCAGACCGTGGAGACCCTGGAGCTGGAGTTGCGCTTTCTCAACAACGCCGGCGAGGTCATGATGGCAAAGCGATGGCCTGTCGTTGCCCCGAAGCTGCCCGGCAATCTGCCGGTCGAGGAGGAATTCAAGGTCCCGGTGAAGTCCGGGGAGACCCGCGATCTCTACTACACCACCTGGGATCCGGGCACAGAGAGTCCCACCGGCGACAAGGGCAGCGGTTCCTGGTCCAGGAAGGTCCAGCTGGTCCCGACCCACATCCGGTTCGCGGGCGAGAACTGATCCTCCTCCTGGTCGGACTCTGGGGATGCGGCCCGCTGCCTCCCGGCGAGACCGTGGATGTCCTGGACTGTGACCCCCGGGAGCTCGTGGCGGGTGAGGTGAGATCCCGGCGAATCGCCTGCAACGACGAGGCTCCTTCAAGCGGAGACGGTCGCCGGGGAGACGTGCTTCTTCAAAATGACCGCATGCAGGTCGTGCTGCGGAATCCGTGGGAGTCCCTGACGCGTCCGGGGATGGGCGGTGGAACCCTTGTCGATGCCACTGCCCGGGACTGGCGAGACCGGGTGCTCGAGGCCTTCCCGCTGGTGGAGGAGGGCTTCTTCGAGGTGGAGGACCTGTCCCTGGGGACGGATGAGGACGGTGCCTGGGTCACCTTTTTCGGGAATGGGAAGGCCTTTCCACCCCTGGGTGAGGGGACGCTGGAGCCGGTGGAGGTCACCTGGCGTCTCGCGGTGGACAGCCACGTGTTGTCCCTCGAGGGGGCTGACGGGCTCTGGCTGCGACCGGGGGAAGGGGTCAGGTTCCTGGCGGCGGGCTTCGTGTTGGACGGTTTTGCGGTTGTCACCGATGGGGCCCAGGTGGCGAACCAGGGCGGAGCTCTCTGGTTGGAGGACGTCCACCGGGTCATAGCAGCGCCCATCGACGAGGCCTTTGCCTTGTTGTGGCCGAGTGGCGAGGTGGCCCGAGGGGAATGCAGCGGGGATGCGGTGGAGGTCTGGGACGCAGAGATCCTGGTGGCCGTCCTGGAGCCTTCCTTTGACACCCTTGTTCCAGCCGGGGCTTCACTGGTCTGTGTCGCGACAGGAGCGGCGCCGGGCGAAGCACGGGTGCCTGGGACCGACCTGCTGATGGACCCCGGCGAACCAGGAGGGTTGTTGGTTCGCGTGGCGGATGACCAGGGAAAAGAACTGCCGGTGTTTGTGCGCTGGGACGAGGGCCAGGCGGCGCTGCCGGTCGGAGGGGAAGTGGTGCCAATTCCTCCTGGAACCTGGAACCTCGTGGCGGAAGCGGGGCCCGCCCATGACCGGTGGACAGGAACGGTCGAGATTCCTGGCGATCCACTTCGCCTGGAACTTCGGCGGGCCATCGACACCTCGAACCGGGTGTTGCTGGAGCTTGGGCGAGAAGCCTGGCCCTCCTGGCGCAGCGGACTGAGTGCGGAAGAGGACCTGGAATCCGCCGCGGCTGCGGGACGAGACCTGGTGATCCAGGCTCCCCCGGACGAGATCGCGGATCCCGACACGGTGTCCTGGGCGGCACGGCAGGTGCGCGGTCTGGGAGGCTCCCTGGCCGAGACGGAGGACGCGGGCCGGGTCTGGTCCTGGCCCTGGTCCCCGAACGAGAAGCGGGCGGGACATGGGGCGGTTGCCTGGCAGGGCCTGTCGCCGGAGGATGTGCTGGCCCTCGCCAGGGGGGCAGATGGGGAACGCTTCACGGTCGTGGATGCGGCGTGGGTCCAGTCCGCAGGAGAGCCCTGGACCTGGAATCCAGCGCCGGACCTGTTCCGATTGGCCTCGCTGGACGATCTCCCGGTCCTGTTGGAGGTCCTCTCCCATGGCATCCCGGTGGGGGTCGTCGGACCCCTGGCCTGGGGGGCAGCGGAGACCTTGAGTCTTCCCAGTGCCGCTGCGCTCCAGCGTGACCTGGTGACGGGTGCAGCCTGTGCCACGTCGGGTCCGCTGCTGGAACTGTCATCGGAGTCCCTGGGGTTCAACGAAGCCGGGGACATCCTGTCCCTGTCCCTGTCCCTGCAGGCCCGTGCCTCTGCCGGAATCAGCCTGCTGGAGCTGTACGTGGACGGTCAGGTCGTGGCCACCGAGGTCGTGGACCCTGGCGAGACCTCCAGCGGCCTGGACTGGACAGGAATCGTCAGCCGTTCGGTCTTGGGGGTCGCCAGCGGAGAGGAATGGGCTGTCTCGGCGCCGATCCTGCGGACGCCCTGAGGATCAGGACTTCCGGGAGCTCGATGGGGGGATGCCGGGGGCCAGGGGTGCATCCTTGTTGTGGAAGGCGGTCGGAAAGACCTCGAGCAGGTACTGCCAGGGACCGGTTCGACTCAGGGTAAAGCGTCGCCAGCCGCCGCCCGGGGCGGCGCCGGAGAGCACCGCAGCGACCTTGCTGGTCGGCGGACCGTCCACGAAGCCGGCGACCACGTGATCCAGGTAGGGGAGGGCGTAGTCGTGGGCCTTGACCACCAGGGGTCGCCCGCTGGCTTCGGCGCCATCCATGGCGGACAGGGTGTCGGCGATGGTGAGGCCTTGTTGCAGGCGGGCAAAGACGTCACGATGGCTCATCAGGGCACCTCGGAGACCGAGGAACCCTATCCAGCTGCCAACAACGCTGCGACCCGTTGGGCTGTTCGTTCGCCGTCCCGGACGCAGTCCTTGATCGCCACGCCTTCCAGGTGATTGCCGGTCACGCAGAGGCCAGGCAGACGGGCTTCAGCAGCACGAACCCGGGCGACCCTCTCCCGGTGACCCAGGGTGTACTGGGGAATGCCCCTGGGGTGGCGGAAGACCGCGGTACGGGTGGCCTGGGGCAGGGGGCCCAACAGCCGCTCATTGGCCGCCCGTGTCCTGGAGACGAGATCTTCGTCGTCCAGGTCGAGTAGGGCGGGTTTGATCCCGCCGCCGACCATGGATCGAAGGAGGAACTGGTCGGCGGGGGCGTGTGGGGGGAAGAGATTCGAGGTGAACAGGGTGCCCAGTACATCCAGGTCCTCCTGTCTGGGCACCAGCACGCCAAAGCCCTGGGGGGGATTCCAGCCCGACCTGGGAAAGGCCTGGCAGACCACGGCGACGGGCACCGTCGGGATCTCGGCCAGCGCTGCAGTTGCGTCGTCATCCAGCGAGGAGAGCAGGGCGGAAGTCACCCAGGAGGGTGTGGCCAGGACGATGGCATCCGCGGCGATCGAACCGTCGGAGGTCTCGACGGTCCACCCCGGTGTCAGTCGAGTCACCCGCACACCGGTTCGGACCTCGACCCGCCGGGCGAGGGCTTCGGTGAGCGTGCCCAGGCCATTCCGAAAACTCGTCAGCCGCCCCGGGGGACCTGCTGCCACCGATGGATCCATCTTACGGGCCCGCATGGCCCGGACCAGGGAACCGTGTTCCTGCTCCATCTGGCGCATCTTGGGAAAACAGGCGGGCAGGGAGAGCTCCTCGGCCTTGCCGGCCCAGATGCCCTGGACCATGGTGCCGACCAGGCGCTCTCCTGCCAGCTTGCCCAGCCGCCTGGCCGCAAAAGTGGCCACGGACTCCTCGTCTTCGCCAGGTCCCTGGAGGGGTTCGAGGGCCAGCCGGAGCTTGGCCCACCAGGGCAACAAGGGTGTCCGGAGCAAGGCCATGGGCCCATCTGGAACCGGTTCCAGGCTTCCCTGGTGGAACAGGAAGCGGGGGCCCTCTGTGGCTTGAAGGACCTGGCTCTCCAGTCCCAGGCGCTCGATCAGCCGTCCCATCGCGGGCTCGTTGTCCAGAAACCCGTTGGCAGACCGCTCCAGGGTGAAGCCGTCGGACCGTTCAGTGTGCACATTTCCACCCGGGCGATCGGCTGCCTCCAGGACGACCACCTCGTGGTCCTGGTGAAGCCACTCCGCCGTGGCCAGCCCGGAGATACCGGAACCGACCACCACCACCCGAGCCATCAGGGGAGCGCGTCCAGGGTGAGTTCCTTGAGGGCCTGGATGTAGACGGGGTGGTCGTTGAGGGTAGGGACCCGGTGAAAGTGAACCACGCCGGCCTCCAAGGCGGCCTCCCGGACCTGTTCGTCCAGCTCGATGAGGGTCTCGATGTGGTCCGAGGTGAACGCGATGGGCACCAACACCAGGTGCTCACATCCTTCCTGGCCCAGCCGGTCCACGGTCTCCAGGGTCGAGGGACCCAGCCATTTTGTGACCCCGACCCGGGACTGAAAGCAGAGATGGGTCCGCCATTGGCGCCCCTCGGTCACCGCCGCCATGGTGCGCTTGATCTCTCCCAGGTAGGGATCGCCCAGGCCGACCCACTTCTCCGGGGTGCTGTGGGCGGAGAAGACCACGTCCGGGCTGGCCCCGTCGGGGAGGTTGGACAGGACGTCCTCGATGTTCGCCTGCATCGCCGCGACGTAGGTGGGGTGGTCTGGATAGGACGCCACCTCGGCGATCGGGCCACTGTGGCCTCTCAGGGCCTTGCGGGCATCCCTGATGGAGCTGACGGTGGTGGCCCCGCAGGCCTGGGGGTACAGGCTCACCAGCACCACGGCCTGGCCGGGTTGCAGTTGTTGCCGTGCCGCCCGAGCACCCTCTCCCCAGTACCGGAAGACCGGTAGGCAGGTGAAGCCATCGCCCAGGGCTTCCTGGAGCGCTGCCGCCTGTTCTCGCACGGCGGGCAGTTGAGGCGAACCTCCTCCCATGCGGTCGTAGTGTTCCCGGACCACTCGGCTGCGCCGGATCGAGATGCCCAGGGCAAAGGCCCACTGGAGCCAGCGAACTGGAAAGTGGACCACGTCGGGGTCATTGAGCAGTCGGAACAGGAAGGGCCGGATCGTGTCCAGCGAATCCGGACCGCCCATGTTCATCAGCCAGACGGCTGTGGGGGGACGATTGGCTACCATTTCCACGCTCGCACGGCTTCCACGGCACAATCGACCCCCTCGATCGGGGTGGTCGGCAGGATGCCATGTCCCAGGTTGAACACGTGTCCCCTGGGGCCGGCGCTGCGGATGACCCGAGCGACCCGTTGACGGATCTCCTCCGGGGGGCCGTACAGGGACACCGGGTCCAGGTTGCCCATGATCGGAACGTCTCCCAGCACCTGGCGAGCCTGTGCCAGGTCCACCCGCCAGTCCAGGGCGTAGGCATCGGCCTCCACGGCCCGCAGGCGATCCAGGACGGCCCCGGAGTCCCGGGTGAAGTAGAGGCGCGGGGCTCCGGAGACCCCCGAGAGGGCTCGGCGGGCATAGGGCACGACGAAGCGGTCGAAATCCGCCCGGCCAAGCACCCCGGCCCAGGTGTCGAAGAGCTGGACGGCCGCCGCACCGGCATCCACCTGGGCTTGCAGGTAGCGGCCGCAGAGGTCCGCCAGGGTTCCCAGGAGTTCTTCCAGGGCATCGGGGTGGTGCAGCACCCAGTCCTTGATGTGCAGGAAGTTCTTGGAGCCGCTGCCCTCGATCATGTAGGCGGCCAGGGTGAAGGGCGCTCCGGCAAAGCCGAAGAGGGGAACTTCCAGCTCGGCCACCAGGCGCTGGATGGTGCCCAGGACCTCCGGCATGTCGGCCTGGACATCGGGAACAGTCAGTCGATCCAGGTCTCCGGGTGACCGCAGGGGATCGCTGAACACCGGCCCGCGCCCGGGAAGGAAATCCAGGTCCATTCCCATCGCGGCTGGCGGGACCAGGATGTCGTTGAAGACGATGGAGGCGTCGAATCCGAAGCGGCGCAAGGGCTGCAGGGTGACCTCGGCAGCCAGGTCGGGGCTTCGACACAGGGTCAGGAAGTCCACCTGGTTTCGGACGTCGTGGTACTCGGGCAGGTACCGTCCCGCCTGGCGCATGAACCAGACCGGGGGGCGCTCGAGTTCTTCGCCTCGAAGGGCACGAATCAGGAGGGAATCACCCATCAGCCGGCCCTCGCCTCGGCCTGGGTCTTGAGCCACTGGGTGGCGTCTTCCAGTCCATTGTCCACCAGGATGTTGCGGATGAAGCCAGGCACCCAGCCGCTGATCTGGAGGTCGACGGAGTATTCGACCTGGCTCACTCCGGGGGAGACCTCTCGCACCAGCCAGGACCCCACGCTGTCCACCAGGTCGGACTCCCGGCTGTAGTCCAGGGTCCAGGTACCCCAGGTTTCCGAGGCCCGGTAATCGTGTTCGATGAAGTACTCCACGGACACGCCCATGGACTTGAGCACGAACCGGACGAAGACCTGGTTGCCGTTCTGTCCATAGACTTCAGCCACCGCCACTTCGTCGATCCATTGGGGGTAGTTGGAGAAATCGCAAATGGTGCCCCAGACCACGGCTGGCGGGGCCTTGACCCGAAAAACCGCCACCCCTCGGCCTCCAGCCGGTCCGTCTGTCTGCTTGTAGACCGGCTTGCCTCGATCCAGGGTGGCCAGTTCGGTCTGGGTGAGCGGCGTGGGGGTGGGTGGCTTTGGGTAGGGCTTCAAGAGCCCCTGGTGAGCGTGAGGCTGGCCCGCATCGGCTGCATGAATCGCCGAAATCGGCGCAAATAATGCAATGATGAGCATCCACCAGCGCTTCATGCCACCACCTCCGGGTCATCTTGACGACCCTCGAACACCCTTGATGTGGACATCGGGCCAGACGGGTTCTATGTTCCCGTCACCGCTACTACCAAATTTCAGACAAACACAGGACGCGTCATGCACCGGACGATTCTCCTTGGTCTTTTCCCCCTCGTACTTTTTGGTTGTCTCGACAAGGACACAGATGGGGATGGTCTCCTCGACTCTGAAGAGGAGGAGCTTGGAACGGATCCCGAAAACGCCGACACCGATGGCGACGGGATGAAGGACATGTGGGAGGTCAACCTTGGCCTGGACCCGACCAACCCGGACACCGACGGTGACGGGGCCGAGGACGGAGACGAGACCAAGCAGGGGACCGATCCCCTGAACGCCATCCACTTCAGCTACCCGGAAGGCGACTACCCGGTGACCGAGTGCACGGCGACGCCCGACGAGGCCGAGGCCGGTGCCACCGGAATCGGCGAAATGACCTACCAGGGTGAGACCTACACCTGGGATGCGTACCAGGAGGGCGACCTGATCGACAACTGGATCTTCCAGGACTCCTTTGGCCAGGATGTGTCGATGTGGTCCTTCTGTGGACTCACCCTGCTCATCGCCTACAGCGCCGAGTGGTGTGGGCCCTGTCGGACCGCGGCCGAAGCCCTGCCCGGTATCGTCGAGGAGTACGCGGAATACGACTGGACGCCCATCGAGCTGCTCTACCAGGACAACTACGGCGAGGTGCCGACTGTCGACGTTCTGGACAGCTGGCAGGAGGAGTACGAACTGGACACCATTCCGGTCGTGGGTCCCACCAGCGATGCCCAGGCTGCAGATGCCGGCGTGTTTGACGCCGACGGCTACATCCCGACCTTCTCGGTGGTGGGTCCGGATCTCCGGTTCATTGCGGTGGACGATTCGGGCGCAGAGAGCAACATCGAGAGCTACCTGACACAGTAGACTGTGCCCATGTCTGGCTGGCGCCCCTACTGCCTCGTGCATGTGGGGGCGCTGCTGCTCTGGGCCCAGGGTTGTCAGTCCCTGGAAGCGATCATGCCCCTCGAAGCGGAGGGGACTGGAGAGGACTCCGGTGTAAGCGGGTCCGGGCGTGACGAGGATGGAGACGGTCTCTCGGACTCGCGCGAGGCAGAGCTTGGCACCGATCCGGAGAACCCGGACTCCGATGACGACGCCTGGAACGACGGCGCCGAGGTCGAGGCCGGAACGAATCCCCTCTGGGGGGCGCACCACCCCTATGAACATGGGGACTACCGCCTGGCGGCCTGTCCCGATCCGCCGGACACCTCGGGCGCCGGTCCCACTGGAACCACCCAGGTCAAGCAGGATGGCACCGTCTATGCCCACGTGGTCTACGAACCGGGGGATCTTGTCCGCAACGAGACCCTGGTGGACGAGTGGGGTCAATCCTTCGAGCTCTGGGGAACCTGTGGACTGACCATCTGGATCGTGGTCGGGCCTGTCGGCAGCGAGGTCCTGGAACAGGCCGCCGCCGACATCCCGAGCTGGATGGATCAGTATGGCGACTACACCTGGACTCCCCTGGTGGTGCTGTCCGCCGACGAGGACGGTGGACTGCTCGACACGGATGACCTGCGCAACTGGCGCCAGTCCTTCGGGTTGCAAGGGGTGCCCGTCGTGGCGCCGGGGTCCCTGGCTCGGCAGAAGGATCTCGTGGCCTTCGATTCCAATGGCGTGGAGCCCAGTGCCGGAATCATCGGCCAGGATCTACGGGCGATGGCCATTGACCGAGACATCGGGCTGGAGGGCGGAACCGAGGTGGTGGACTGGTTGGTGGACTGACGGGACCCCTTGACGGACACCTGACTGTGGACTGACAGCGCCTTCACATCCCAGGCGGCATCATTGCTTTCCCTCAGGAGGTACCGATGTTGCTTCGCCCCATCTTCGTCTGTTCCACAATGCTTGGCCTGGTGGCCTGCATGCCCATGACCTCCATCACCGGGGGTGGGGGAGATGATCCCGGTGACACCTCCGAATCACGGCGCCACGGCCGCGAATGCGGACGATGACGGCGATGGACTGACGAACGCCGAAGAAGAAGAACTGGGCACCGATCCGACCGTGGCCGACAGCGATGGTGATGGTCTGGATGATGGGGAAGAACAGGCCGAGGGCACCGACCCCAATGAAGCTGACAGCGACGGCGACGGCCTGGACGACGGGGAGGAGTTGGATGAGTGGGGCACTGATCCCAGCAAGGCCGACTCCGACGGTGACGGTTGGAATGATGGCGAGGAAGTCGAGGACGACACGAACCCGGCCTACGAGTTCAGCCACCCCTACGAGGGGGACTACCTGGTGGGTTGGTGTGATGACATTCCGTCGGATTCGGCCGGGCCCACCGGCACGACGACCATCCAGTACCAGGGCCAGACATACTCCTGGACCGTCTACGCCGAGGGGGACCTGGTCGAGAACTACATGATGGCCGACAGCTATGGCGAGGAATTCGCCTTCTACAGCTTCTGTGGCAAGACGGTGCTCGTGGCTCTGTCAGCGGCCTGGTGTGGGCCCTGCCAGTCCCTGGCGGCCGACCTTCCGGCGGAGCAGGCCAGGTACGAAGACGACGATTTCACCGCCATCGAGATCCTGTCGGAGAACAGTCGGGGGCAATACCCCTCCAAGCAGGACCTGCAGAATTGGCGCAACACCTTTGGGTTGGAAGGCATCCCCGTGGTGGGTCCCGCGACCGACCAGATGGCCAGCGACCTGTTCGCCTTTGAGGCCGACGGCTACATTCCCACCACGGTGGTCATCGGGCCGGACATGAAGGTCCTGTCCGTGGACGAAGGCGCCGGCCAGCGCGGTGGACCCTCGATCGAGTCGTTCCTCTAGGCCCGGGAAGCCGGGAGAGGCCTAGCCCTCCGAGGGCACGGTCATGGCGTGAAAGTCCAGCAGTTCGTCCAGCTGTACCGCGGTCAGGACACCCTCTTCCAGGGCGATCTCGCGGATGCTCTGGCCGGTCTTGAAGGCCTTCTTCGAGAGGCCGGCAGCGGCGTCGTAGCCGATGACCGGGGCCAGGCTGGTGCAGATGGCCAGGTTGCGCTCCACGCTCGCCGTGCACTGTTCTTCGTTGGCCTCGATCCCGGCGACGCAGCGATCGGTGAAGGTCCTGGCGCCGTTCCCCAGCAACTGGATGGACTCCAGGAGGTTCAAGGACATCATCGGCAGGTACACGTTCAGCTCGAAATTGCCGCCGGCTCCCCCGAAATTGATCGCGACGTCGTTCCCCATGACCTGCGCCGCGACCATGGTCAGCATCTCGCTCATGACCGGGTTCACCTTGCCCGGCATGATGCTCGACCCCGGCTGGATCTCCGGCAGGCGGATCTCGTAGAAGCCGGTGCGGGGCCCGGAGCCCAACCAGCGGATGTCGTTGGCGATCTTGGTGAAGCTCGCGGCGATGGTCTTCAACTGCCCGTGGGCCTCGACCACGCCGTCTCGGGCGGCCTGGGCCTCGAAGTGGTTGGCGGCTTCCCTGAAGGGGAGGCTGGTCTCCTGGGCGATGTGGGAGATGGCCTTTTCGGGAAACGCTCCAGGCCGGTTGATCCCGGTGCCGACTGCGGTGCCCCCCAGGGCGAGTTCCAGCAGGGCGTCTCGGGCGGCCTCGGCCCGGCGGATGGCCTGTTCGACCTGTGCTGCGTAGCCGCTGAACTCCTGTCCCAGGCGGATGGGGGTGGCGTCCATCAGGTGGGTGCGGCCGGACTTGTAGATGCCATCAAAGGCCTGGGCCTTGGCGTCCAGGGCCCCATGAAAGTGCCGAAGGGCCGGGACCAGGTCCTCGTGAATGGCCAGGGCGCCCGACACGTGGATCGTGGTCGGGATCACGTCGTTGCTGGACTGGCCCATGTTGACGTGGTCATTGGGGTGGACCGGGTCCTTGGAGCCGACGACACCCCCCATGAACTGGATGGCCCGGTTCGAGATGACCTCGTTGGCATTCATGTTGGTCGATGTGCCCGAACCGGTCTGGTAGATGTCGATGGGAAAGTGGTCGTCCCAGGTCCCGTCGATGACCTCTTCGCAGGCGGTCAGGATCCACTCGGCCCGGGCGGTGTCCAGCAGGCCGAGATCCTCGTTCGCCAGGGCGCAGGACTTCTTGACGATTCCCAGGCACTGGATGAAACGGCGAGGAAAACGCTTGCCAGAAATGGGGAAGTTGTCGACTGCGCGCTGGGTCTGGGCACCGTACAGAGCCTCAGAAGGGACAGGGACTTCGCCGAGGGAATCACGCTCTGTGCGGGTGGTGGTCATCACCTCTCCGGGGTAGCGGGTGGCGGTGGCGACTATCCCGATCGATGAGCGTTTGCGGGTGACCGAGGTCTACACCTCCGTCCAGGGCGAGAGCACCTGGGTGGGACAACCGTGCACCTTCGTCCGGCTGACAGGCTGCAACTTGCGGTGCCGCTGGTGCGACTCGGAGTTCACCTTTACCGGGGGCGAGCACCGCTCGATTGACCAGGTGGTGGACCAGGTGGTGGCAGCGGGGATCCCCCTGGTGGAGGTCACTGGCGGTGAGCCCCTGGCCCAGCGCCAGGTGATTCCGCTCATGCAACGCTTGCTGGAGGCAGGTCACCGAGTCCTGCTGGAGACCAGCGGGAGCCTCTCCATCGCCGAGGTTCCGGACCCGGTGCACGTGATTCTGGACCTCAAGCCTCCGGACAGTGGGGAGGTGGACGCCAACCTGTGGAGCAACATCCCGCTGTTGCAGGGCCACCACGAGGTCAAGTTCGTGATCGCGAGCCGCCGGGACTACGAGTGGGCCCGAGAGGTCCTGCAGGAGCACTCCCTGGCCGAGAGGTGCACCGTCCTCCTGTCCCCGGCCTGGGGTTCCCAGGACCCCGCCATGCTCGTCCAGTGGATGCTGGAGGACCGTCTGCCGGCTCGACTCGGCCTTCAGCTCCACAAGGTCATCTGGGAGCCGGAGGCCAGGGGCGTCTAGGGAGCTTGAGGGACCCCGAAGCCGGCGTCTTCGATGGCCTGGATCACCGCCGTGCGTTGCTGGGACGACAGGCGCAGGATGGCCTGGCCGACCTCGACGGAGACGACCTGTACCTGGGGGAGGTCTTCCAGGGCTCGCCGCACGCTGGCGACACAGCCTCCGCAGTTCATGCCCTCAATGGGCAGTCGCCACTCCTCCATCCTTAGAGCAAATCCACGTGCTGGCGCATGCTGTCGTGCAGGGTTCCCAC
This sequence comes from uncultured Enterobacterales bacterium, assembly GCA_964567625.1. Classification (GTDB taxonomy): domain Bacteria; phylum Myxococcota_A; class UBA796; order UBA796; family CAJQPC01; genus CAYFPX01. Next base: position 24,490 of record CAZMNK010000028.1, read on the forward strand.
TTCGCCCCAGAAGTGCTTCCAGGACATGGACTCCAGCAGGTCACCACCGAAGTACCTGGGCGGCCGCACGATCGGGTAGCCTTCCGGCTGGACTGCAAGCTCCTGGCGGGCGAGCTCGACCTCATCTCGGAGGGCACCGAGCTTCTTCATCTGGTTCTGCATGACCTGGGGAACGGTCTCCAGGATGGTGCGGACCTCGTCTCGATCGCAGGAGCCGACCATGCTCTCGAAGAACTCGTTGGTCAGCAGGCTGCTGGCCCGGCGGAAATCACGGTAGGACCGATTCAGCAACTCGCGGGCCGTTCCCCACTCCAGGGGGTTCAGCACCTCGGCCTGCTGCAGGAGGCCAAGAACTCGACGAATTCGCAATTCGGCCATGATCGCCATCGCGCGGTACAGTCGAACGCCAGCACCGATGGCCACTGTGTCCGGATGATTCACAAGCCACTTCAGCTTTCTGATGTGGCGTTCGATGAACTTCTCAATGCCTTCGTTGATGATGATCTCTGTCTGGATGTTGTCGACCAGGATCTCCTGGTTTTCCAGTCCGGGGATACCGTCATCATTCAGCCCGAAATCCCGGGGCAGGTTCAGTCGGGTCAGGTACTCGACTGACCGCTCGTTTTCGCCCTTTTTAAGGATGGCGAGCGTCTGTTCGATGAAGGCATCCTCGCCCGCGGCCGCAAGGCGAACCAGGCTGGCTAGGGTGGGGGGCTTTGTGGACTTTTTAGTGGTCTTCTTCTTGGTGGCCATCTTGCGCTCCGCTCGAACCTGTTGGACCGCGCCAACTATCGCGGAGGCCTTTGCCTTGCCAGCCCTGAGGGCACACCGCGCTACACTCCGTCGAGGAGGACTCCTGTGCTGAAGCGTGCCTTCATCCTTGTTGCCGGCCTGGGAATCTGCATTCCCCTTCTTGGCGCTACCGGTTCGACCATTGACACCGGCGACACCGGCGACACCGGCGATTCCGGCGATTCCGGTGATTCCGGTGATTCCGGCGACACCGGCGACACCGGCGACTCCGGCGACTCCGGCGACTCCGGCGACTCCGGCGATTCGGGGGACACCGGGGATACCGGGGACACCGGGGACTCGGCCGACACCGGCGAGACAGCCGACACCCACGACACGGGTGCGGTGGTGGACACTTCTGATGAGGAAGGGGAGGGCTCCGCAGAGCTTGCCGGGGAGAGTGGGGGTTTTGGCTGCAGTACGGTGCATGCCGAAGTCGCCACAGGGCTGGGTTTCTTTGCCCTGTGGTTGGTGGTGACCCGGCGTCGGGAAGAGGAGGCGGAGCGCCTCAGGCTGCGGCGATAGCGCCTCGTCCTACATCTCCTCGATGGTGTACCGCAGGATGATGCAGTCCAGCGGGCGAGGCACCGGATCTCCGAAGACTTCAGCCAGCGCTGTCTCGTCGGCGCCGGTGGTCTTCATGCTGAGTACCGCCACGCAGGGGAGGGCGATTGACCGGGCCAGGACCTCCGCTGTCTGGTTCAGGATCCAGGCGCCGCCCTTGTCTTCGAGCAGGGTCGTGGACTGGGAGACCTTGCCCTGGCTCATGTCGGGCCGGCTTCGGCTCTTGGTGAAGTCCACCCCTGGAATGTCTGCGGCATAGACCGCGGCGATCCGCGCCGGGATGGCTGCCGGGTCGGTTCCTCGAGGCAGCCCCTTGGCGTCCTTCTTGAGGCGGCGCTCCAGGGTGCGCACGGAACTGCGGATGCTCTTGGTGTCTCGCTGGTCCTCGCCTTCCACGTAGAGACAGGTCTGAAGACCCTGCTGGACCGTGGCCAGGTCGGCCTCGAACTCATCGGCCAGGTCTGGTGGGTCGTCGACGCCGGCCATGCGGGCGGTCTCGTTCAGCAGGTCGAGTCGCTTGCTCTCGAACTCGTCGGTCTCCCAGCCCCGTGGGCTGCCTTCGATCACCCCATCGAGTCTGGCTTCCATGCCCAGGGCTCGGGCCTGGCGCCAGGTCAGCCCCAGCGGCCCCCTGCCACAGGTGGTTGCGCCTCGGGAGTCGCTCGAGACAGACCAGCCCTTGGAGGTGACACCGGGACGGGCAGCCATGAAGGCCATGACCTTGGGGGACCCCTTGGGCAGGTCATCGGCCTTGACCAGGTTTTCTCGGAAGGCCATGAACCAGGCCCGCTTCTTGGAACCCTTGGAGGGGTTGGTGAGCCAGTCGTAGCGGCTCGGGGCGGAAAAGATCGCGGCGGCCCGCTCACGGACCCTGGCGGCAAGCTCGTCGTCCGAGGTCAGGGCCAGCCCAATGGTGTCCGCACCGGTGATGTTCTTGGCGAGCCCGGGAAAGGTGAAGCTGCCCTGGTTGCCCTCGTTGAACTCGTTTTGCTGCTTGCAGTCCTCGAGCTCCTCTGAAGCCTCGGCGAACTCGAACTGCATCTCGCCTTTGGAGCAGGACTGGACACCACCGAAGATGTATCCGCCAAAAATCGCCGCACCGGCGACGAGGTACCGGGGCGTGAAGAGCTTGCCGGACTTGATCATCTGCCAGGTGCTGAGGAAGAGCTGTCCGGGCCCGGTGGCGAAGATCCGGAACAGGATCTGGCGCCTGGTCTCCTTCTTGAGGTCCGCGCCAGAGGGCTTGACCCTGCCAAGGCCCGCCAGTGGGTCCCGCTGACGCTTCATCTCCTCGGGGAGTTCGTCCAGCTGGACGTTGAAGCGGGGTCCCTCGGGGGTGGCCAGGCTGAATTCGTCGCCGTGGTTGACCGCCACCGGGGTGGCGATCTGCTGGGGCCTCTGGGCACCGCCCTTCCAGACGTAGACCGCTGCAGTGCGTTCCACGGGGGCAATGATCAGCCCCATTCCTTCCTGGCGGAGCACCTTGACATGGTGCGGCGCAACGCCGAAATCCTCGGGGATCACGATGTCGCAATCCGGCGAGGAACCGAGGTTGACCTCGACACCCTCGAAGGGACCGAAACGCGTTCCGCCAAAGGCTGGCGTCAACTGTAGATAGAGGAAGAGTTCGTCTGCCACAACAACTCCGACGGGAGCTTATCAAAGCTCGCCGGTGTGCCAGAATGCCGCTCCGAGCAATCCAGTGGAGTCTGGCCGTGAATATCTACCTGGTGCCCTACACCTGGGCCCGTCACGTGCACGTGGCTCTGATCACCGGTGGGAGCGCCTTGTTCGCCTGGTGGGTGATGCAGGTCTGGGTGGGGACGGTTGGGGCCCTCTGGCCGGTCGAGGCAGATGGCCCCATCTACCTGGGGTTGGTGGCAGGATCCGTGGCCTGGGGGTCCCTGCTCGCTGAAGGAGCGTTGCTAAGACAGGATCTCAAGTGGTTCCTGACCCGCCTGCCGGCCGCCTCGTCCATAGCCGCACTGGTGGCCGTGGGGGGGATCCTGCTCCTCCGCCTGGTCGGTGGTGCGATCCTGCCTGACAGCATGGGGGCCGATGCCGCGGACCCCACGTTGGTGTCTCTGCGCTACTCGCTCATCCCCTTCGCGATCGCTGGCCTGGGCGGGGCGCTGGGCGCCACCTCTGCCCGGCGCTTCGCGTACCCCTGGATCCATCTCGGTGCTGGAGCAGCCTCGGGCATGATCGGGGCCGGGGTCTGGTACCTCTGCAATCGCTGGTTGTTCTACGACCTGTACGTCGCCGGCGCGGCCGGTGCCCTGTGTTGGGGGGTCGCCTTTGGCCTGCTGGCCTGGGGCATTCCAGACAGCCTCTACGCAGGCTGGCTCAGAGTGCTCTCCGGTTCTCGCTTCGGGCTGCGCATTCCCGTGGACGCCCGGGGACCCAAGGAGCGCTTCGTGGGTCATTTCCCCCGGGGGGCAGACCTGTGGTTGCCCGTCGAGGAGGGGGTCCAGGAGCTCCACATCTCCGTGAGTGTGGACGAGAACCAGGTCTATCGGGCCCACGGTCTCAGCCAGTACCCGGTGATGCTCCGGCGCTTCCTGGAGAAGCTGGACCTGAGATATGACCCTCGAAACCCGGCCCCGGTGGTCACTCAGGTCCATTCGGGGGATCGGTTCATCATCGGGGATGGTCAGCGAGCCGCCGAACTCGAGTTCATCATGCTCCCTCGGGAAGAGTCCTGATGCGGTGGCTCCTGCTCGGCGCCTTGCTCGGGGGCTGTGACGGCGAGCAGGACGTTGTGCCGGGCAGCCCGCTGCGCATTGAGATCGCACCCAGTCTCGCCGACGCGGACCTGCAGGTGGAAATCCTCCACCCCGAGGACTGCGACATGGAGGGCTACGACCCGGTGCTCTGCTACCCCCGGGTGATGCGTGCTGTGGACCATGACCTGGGAGAGGTCCGCCTGGCGTTCCGGATCAAGGCGGACGGCGAGCGCTTCCCGATCCCCCTGTCCCAGGACCAGATCCTGGTGACTCACCGGAACACCCGGGTCGAGAGCAGTCGTGGCTACGAGGTGGAGTTGTTCCCCCACGATCCGATGAGCGCCAACCAGCTCTTCATCGTCGTGATCGACGGCTCCGGATCCATGAATGAAAAGGTCGGGGAGGGTGCCAAGGCCACCCGGATGAACCGGGTTCGACGTGCCCTGACTCGGCCTGATGTCGTCCGGCGCTTCTTTCCCGGCGGAAACACCTGGACCGGGGTTCTGCTCCTGTCCTTTACCAGTGGCGACCCGTGGCCGGTGGGCGGCGAGATGGAGATCGTCACCAACCCCGCTCGCTACAAGCAGAAGATCAGGGAGGAGTTGGGGGTTCGGGGGGGCTACACCCATCTCTACGACGCGGTTCGGTATGCCAGTGGCAAGCTGCTGAAGAACGATGCGGTCAAGGCGGTCATTGGTGGACAGAACGCCACACCGACGATCGTGGTGCTCACCGACGGGTTCAACAATGAAGCCAGGGATGACTACTGCCAGGACAACGCTCCTCGCCTCACCAAGCTTCTTGAACACCTGAACCGAATCCGCTCGGGTCGGGGGACCAGCGTTCGCGCCCGCCCGACGGTCTACACGGTGGGCCTGGGCAGGCCCATCTTCCCCAAGTACGAACTGCCTGACCCACCGGGCCGGGAAGTGTCCGCCGGCAAGTTGTGCCGGAAGCAGGCCGCCCGTCGCATCGATGGGGACCTGGAGCAGTACGGGATCGACAACGCTTCGCTGAAGTGGATCGCCTATGTCGGTGGTGGCGAGACCTATGTGCGCACGGAGGCCAAGGGGTTGGGCGAGGCCTTTGCCAGTGTGGCGGCCCAGCGCTACCGGTGGTTCGAGGTTCGCTACCGCATGGACCCCCTGCACATGCGCCGTAGTTTCGAGACGATGGTGAAGTTGACGAGCTACGCCGGCGCCGAAGGCCGCATCACCTTCTCCCCATCCAGCTGGTTCGATGGGCCCTCCGCCAGGCGGGGTCCGAACGGCTGGGCCGTCCCCACGCCCTTGCGCGCCAGTCTGGCGATCTTCCTGCCCATTCTGGGAGGGCTGCTGAGCATCGCCTTCCTGGGGGCGGCTTCCTACAACGTCCGCCGTGCGATCTTCCGCGGTAGACCACGGAACCCCAAGGCAGGATGAGTCGTTCTGGGCCGCGGGTCATCCGACGGCTGTTGGCGCCCTGTCGGCTGTTGTATTGTCGCCGCCCGGAGGGGAAGTGGCCCGCTTCATAGGTCAGTATGAAATCCTGAGAGAGTTGGGTGCCGGGCACTTTGGGACCGTCTACGCCGCGGTCGGCGAGGTTCCGGGACGGGGCCTGAGCGCAGGCAAGCGCCGCCTGGTGGCAGTCAAGCAGTTGCACGACGATGCGGATGCCGACCAGGTCGAGCTCCTGCACCAGGAATTTGCGCTTCTGGACCAGGTGAAGCACCGCTGCATCGTGCGGGTCTTCGAGTTCCTGGAAGAGGAGAGCGCGGTGGTCATGGAATACGTGCATGGGGCCACCCTTCGCACGATTCTCGACGAGTGCGCCAAGGCCCGGGAGCAGGTCTTTACCGAGGCCGCTCTGGAGATCCTCATCGAGTTGGCGGATGGGCTGTACCAGGCCTGGACCACACCGGGGGACAACGGCGAGCCCCTCAGTCTTGTTCACCGGGATCTCAAGCCCGCGAACATCATCCTGACTCCACGGGCCGAGGTGAAGATCCTCGACTTCGGGTTGGCGCGGGTGGACAACGCGGAGTTCCTGGTCGACGACCCGGATCGCATCAAGGGCACGCCGATCTACATGGCACCGGAACAGGCGCGGGGGGAGTTGGTCGATCATCGGACCGACCTCTTTGCCCTGGGCCTGGTCGGCTACGAACTCTTCATGAATCGCCCCGCATACCGGGTGCCCAAGGACTCCCGCGATCCCATGGCCGATGTTTTTGACGCCATCGAGGGGGGATACCTGGCCGATCAGTGTGCGGAGTTGGAGGGCAAGGTCGCCGGGGCGGGGGCTGCGGTCACGAGGCTTCTGCAGGCGAACCCCCGCAATCGGTATGGCACCGGCCACGACCTGCTCGTGGATCTTCGACGTCAGCTCTACCGGGATCGAGGCTCCTACATCCAGGAATTCTGCGAGTTCTTCTTCGAGTCGCTCTACCGAATGGAGGCGGCGCCGGATGCGACCACCGCAGGCACCGGCTCCGCGGCTCCCCGGCGAGGCACAAGCGGTCGGAAGAGGCGGTCCATCGAAGAACGACTTGCCGAGTCCCAGGCCCGGCGTAAGGGCGGTGGTCGTGGCGGTGGTCGTGGCGGTGGTCGGTCCGCTCCTGAGGAAGAGCCGGACCCGAGCCGCCTGACGGCAGCACGGGCTCGGCGGTTTGGCCCGGGCAGCGCACCAGGCACTGCAGAACCCACCCAGAAGAAGCCCCCCAAGGCACGGAAGGTAGGGGCCCGGCGCTCGGATGAGACGGGCATGATGGAGTTGGGATCCCTCTCCTCGGTGCTCGGCAACGACGACGAGGGGAACGAACCCTCGGCCACGACGTTCTTCGCCATCCAGACGCCCAAGGAACGGGCAGCCCCCTCCGTGCCTCAGCCGGCACCTCCTCCCCAGCCGGGTATCGGTCCACCGCCAGCCATGGGCGCTCCACCGTCTTTCGGGGGACACCAGGTTCCTCCTGCCCAGGCGATTGGGGGTCCGACCCCGGGTGGCATCAGCGGCCCGACCCCCGGAGGGATCAGCGGTCCCACGCCAGGTGGGATCACAGGTCCGACAGGAGGGGCGGTGGCTCCGCCCCCGGCGACTCCCTTTGGTGGCGCTCCCCCGCCCCCGGCGGCTTCCGGGGAGCGAACAACCTCGGGACGTTTCTATGCTCTCCTTTTGGCGATCTTCACGGTGGTCGGTGTGGCCGTGGTCGCGGTGGTCTGGCTGCGGCCAGGTGCCGGAGAGCCCGCAGAGGAGCCAGGTGATGAGCCTGCCGCGGCCATCGTTACCGCAGCGCCAGTTGTTCCCAAGGGTGCAGAAGGGACAGAGGACACCGCCATTCCGATGCCAGATGCTGTGCCCAGGTCCACTCGCAAGCGATCGACGCGCAAGTCCTCCGGGAGCAGCTCTTCCAGTAAGAAGTCGAGTTCCTCCAGTGCACCCAAGAAGCAGGCCAACACCAGCTCGGCGGGCACACTGACCGTCAAGATGGCTGAGAAGGGCACCTATTTCAGTGTCGAGGTGACCTGTCCAAGCGGCTTCCGCCAGCGAGGCAACCTGAACAACAGCGGTGTGGCCACAATCGCCAAGGTGCCCCAGGAGTCTTGCAAGATGCATCTCAAGGGCGGCACACCTGCCAGCCATTCTCCAGTCCACGGCAACCAGACGATCAACTGTCACTTCTCGGGCAGCACCCTGGTCTGCAATTGAGTCCTCGCAAGGTCCCCAAGGTCCCCATGACGCGCACCCTCTTGAGCATCCTTGTCCTCTTGTTCCCCATCCTGGCTTTTGCTGGCGAGAATCCCTCGGTCAAGAGCAAGAGCAACGAGGCCCGCGTGGTCGTCCTGAAGTGGCCGAACACGGAGGCCGACTACCAGGACGAAAACCTGAAGCGCATCGCCAAGAGTCGAATTGCCAGGGCCGATGCGATCTTCCTGCCGAGCACCGACCTGTACCAGAAGGGTCGCCAGAGCCCGGATGCCACGCTCGCTCCGGCGATGCAGCCCGCGGAGATCCCATCCTCCAACCTGGAGACCATCCAGGATGAGGTCCAGCGGGTGGGTGCGCTGGGATGGGATGACCTCAGTCCTTCTGACTGGTCCCAGGAGGCCGAGCATCTGAGACGTCTGCTGGACATGATCTGGTTCGTGTCCAAGCCCGAGGACCGGGAGCCACTCTTTGCCCTGTACTGCCAGATCGGCCGAGCGGCGGAGAACCGAAACAACAATGCGCCTCCGTTCTACGAGGCCATCGCTGGCCAGCTGGTCAACTACTACTACTACCTGGCGGCCACCATGGCGGCCGAGGACCCGGCACTGCTGGACACCATCAGTGACCCCGAGATCAAGAGCTATGTGGACAGCTACCTGAACCAACTCAACAACGGGGGCTTTCCGAAGTTCCCCCTGGACTTCGAGCTGGACAACCAGTTCGACGTCGATGAGTTCGGCAAGGAGTACAAGATCCTCCTGAACGGCATCGAGGTCGTCCCCAACGACGACGCCCGGGTCATGGTGCCCCTGGGTCGGGTGGACATCTACCTGCAGCGGGCGGATTCCGGTCACGGGCTGAGCGACCGGCTCATCGTCGACAAGTTCGAGGACAAGGCCTACTTCGTGCGCGACGTGGCCCGGAAGCGCATGGGCTTCGACCTGATCGAGGAGCTCATGTTGCACCCCAACGAGTGCACCCCCGAGCTCGCGGGTGAGATTCTTACCTTCCTGAGCATCTACGCCAAGATGCACCCTTCGGCCGAGGTCTACATCGCGGTGCCTGAAGACGGCAACGCCAACAAGATCTGGATCTGGCGCTACGACCGGCGGCAGTCGGCCCTGAGCCTGGTGGGCGGCAGTGCCGACACCTTCCCGGTCCGCTTTGCTGGCCTCATCGGTACCGGGCTGGTCTACAACACCGTGTCGTTGACCGCGCCTGAGGGCCCCAGCGAGGACGCCATTGTGGGCGCAGCCTCCGGAGATGTCTCCGGGTTGGACTACGGGGATGCGGATCCCCAGGCCTCGACCTTGCCAATCCACATGGAGCTGCGCATTCACTACAACCGGATGATGACCAGCTTCGGGGCTCAGTTGGGGCTCAATCTCCAGGGAGATGGGCAGTGGGTCGAGCGGTACTACACCCCCAATGAAGACGATGACTTCAAGGTCACCGACCCGAATTGCACCCGTGAGGACACGGATACGGGCGGCAACTACGACTGCTCGGACGAGGAACAGTTCCGGACGTCAAACTGGAATCGCTACCTCTACGGGGGCTGGTCCATCCTGCTGCTCAAAGACGCCGGGCTGGGCCTTGGCCCGCGCATCGGGTTCCGTGTTGGCTGGTCGAACATGCCCTACGCCATTCAGCCCACCATCAACGTGGGCTACAACCAGACCCTGGATGCCGTGGAGGTCAATGACCGCATCCGGCTGTTTGCGGATGTGGACCTTGCCGCCGGCCTGTCCATTCCCATCGGGCATTCCATCATGAGGGGTCAGATCGGACCGGTTGTGGGCATCGTGGCCAGTGTGGGGTCCACCTTCTAGCGTTTCCCTTTGCAAAGGCCCGGTCGAGAGCACTGTGGGCTGAGGTTGGGGGGTTAGGTCTGCACCCCTGCCAGGAGATTCCATGCGCTGCCTTGCTGCCTTGTTGCTTTTCTGCGTTTCAGGTCTTGCTTCTGCCCAGGACCTGACATGGCGCTGGGCGGATCACGAGGTGGTGTCCCTCCGGATCCAGACCTACATGGAGTTTCGCCCAGGGGAATTGCGGGTCTACGCTGGCAAGAACCTGGATGCCCGGGTCGAGAGTCTCGCCCTTGGGATCGAGACCGATTGTCGGAGCACCACTGTCACCCGGCGAAGCCAGGAGTTGGAGTGCCGGGTTCGCAAGGCCCAGATGGGTATCGGGGCCGTGCCCCAGGACCAGCACAATGCCGAGTCGATTGCCCGGGAGTACGCAGGCCTGCTGTCGGTCTCCAGGGTGCAGCTCGAGTTGACCCGGGAAGGCCGGATCAAGACCGTGGACCTGGAGGGGATTCCCAAGGACACCGAGCGCGAGGGAGCACGCCACGAGGTGCTGCGCATGCTCATGGCTCGGGCCTTCGGCGGCCTGGAACTGGAACTCCCCAAGGATGGCGACAACCGGGGTGAGCCCTGGACCCAGGGGGGGCTTCCCCTCATCATGCGACTGCCCGTGACTTCAGGCACCGTTGGTAAGGCCAAGGTCCGGCATCGGCTGGAGAGCCATGTCGATGGCGTGGTCACGATCCAGACCAGTGGGGAGGCCAGCGCCCAGTCCGGCGCCGAGCTGGAGGCCGCCCGGGCTGGTCGGGGAAGCGCCCGCACGGTTCAGACCGTCTGGGCCGGTACCTCCCGCTTTGATGAGCAGCGGGGTGTGTTGCTCTCGAACGACTACACCCTCCAGGGAACCCTGACGGCGTCTGGAAACGCAGGAGGGAGTAGCTTCTTCATGACCCAGGTGGGGCTCGTGGAGTGGGTCGAGGACTGGGAGGCGGAATCCGCTGCCAGGGAGGCAAAGGAGGCAGCAGCCCGGGGAGCCTGCGTGGAGGATGCAGATTGTGCCGATGGCGAGGTCTGCGATCTGGGAGCCTGTCTTGCTGGGGCATCCTCGGTTCCTGCTGAGCCCGCACCACAGGCACCGGCCGGGGAGCCCCCGAGTTCCGAGGAGGAATCGGTCGAGGAGCAGGCCCCAGAGCCCTGAGAGGCCGAGGGCCCTGCTACAGGTCAGCCACCACGTCGAAGAACTCTCCGAAGTGCACGCGGTTGACCTGCTTGCCCATCTTGATCAGTTCCTGCCCGACCGCGCGGACCGCGTGTTTCATGCCGACAAGCTCGTCGTCGGTGGCGGCCAGGATGCAGGCGTTGATCGCTGCATTCACGATCGAGCCGCCAGCCAGGATGAACTGATCCGCGAGCTTCTGCTCATCCAGGTCTGCGTCGCGTGGGGCGTCGGCGGGAATCGCCTTGGTCCACAGACGGCCCCGCTGGACAGCCGAGGGCATCGGAAACTCGACCACGGCCCCGAAGCGTCGCAGGAAGGCCTCGTCGATGTTCTCCTGGAGGTTGGTGGTCAGGATCGCGCAGCCTTCGAAGATCTCCAGTCGCTGGAGCAGGAAACTGACCTCCTGGTTGGCGAAACGATCCTGGGCCTGTTTCACGTCTCCACGAGCACCAAAGAGGGCGTCGGCTTCGTCGAACAGCAGGATGGCACCGCCGCCCTCGGCCGCGTCGAAGATCTCCTTGAGGTTCTTCTCGGTCTCGCCGACCCAGCGGCTGATGACCTGGGAAAGGTCGACCCGGAACAGGTCCAGGCCCAGTCGCCCGGCGATGCACTCGGCGGCCATCGTCTTGCCGGTACCCGGGGGTCCGGAGAACAGGGCCTTGATGCCATATCCGCGGGCACGGACGGCCCGGGCTCCCCACCGGTGGAAGACGGTCTCCTGGTGTTCCAGGAAGTCCACCAGGTGTTGAAGCTGGCCGAGGATCTTCTCCGAGAGGATCAGGTCGTCCCAGCGGTACCGGGGAACGATGTGCTGGGCCAGGCCCCGGAATTCCGGCCTGGAGGCTTCTCGGGCGGCAGCCCAGAGGGTTTCCTCGTTGGGTTCCTGTCCCCCTGACTCGGCACCGGCCCGTTCCATCACCCGAGGGATGGTCGTTCCTCCGATGCTGTAGAAACGCTCGGCCAGGTTCTGGGCCTTTTCCTGGCCCCACCCCTTCTGTCCCAGGGCATTGGTCCAGGCGTCCAGACGCTCGGTGAAGGTGCTCTTGCCGGTGTGGATGGTGACTGCTGGTCGCTCTGTACCCAGTAGATTGCCCACTGTGCGCCGATCGGCGGCCCCGACCAGTACGGGTTGGTCCAGGGTGGCAATCGCTGCACCAAAGACCATCAGCTTGGTGCGTTGTGCAGGGTCGTCCTGGGCCTCGACCGTGTTGACCAGGAACGGGATCGCCCGGGTGAGCACGAGCTCGCGGAGCAGGTCGTAGGGCTGCTCAAGGTACTCATGGCAGCGTTCCAGGTCGATGGCCACCAGCGGACGCTCACAGTGACGGGCAATCGCCAGGGCGACGGACTCTCTCGACCCGGATGTGGGCCCCACCACGACATAGGTGTGGGGCTTGTTCAGTCCTCCGCTCAACTGGGTCAGTCGCTCCTGGGCCGCGCCGGCGATGAAGGGTTCATGCTGGGTGTCCAGGGGTCGGAAGCCCACGGACTTGGGCAGCTCCTCTTCGTCCAGGAGCCATCGCAACAGGCGTCCTGATGGGCTCAGTCGCCGAGCAGCAAAGGTCTCCGAAGGATCGGAGGTGTTGGTCACCAGCAGCCGGTACTTCACCAGCGGTGAACTGCCCATCAGCCGATTGAGCAGGGACAGCCGCTCCGTGCGTCCGGTCCGAAGGACCCGGCTGGCAAGATCGATGGTCAGGTACGCCTGGTTCAGGTTGTCGTTGAGGTAGGCGAAGATCTTTCCGTAGCCGCTGGCGATCTCCGGCGCGATTGCCAACAGCAGCAGGTCGACGTCGTCTCCACCCAGCTGAAAGGCCTCCCGGAGGCGCCAGGTCCGACCCCCAGGCTCGTCCCGAAGGCGCTCAGAGGCCTGGATGGCCGCGTCCAGCCCGACGGGTGGCGGCACCTCTTCGATCTCTCCGTGGCTGTGGAGGAGGGCCTCGACCTCGTCGTCGGTGATGACGGAGCCCCAGTACTGCCCCTTTTCTCGCATGGCCGGCCGGAGCCGTTGACGGCGGACTGCCTGGAGCAGCAGCAGGTCCGTGCGTCGAAGACGTCGTGCGAGTTCCTGGTAGACATCAGCCACGGGCGGAGTCTACCGAAGCGACACGCGCTTTACTTCCAGTTCGCGTGGTCCTTGTTCCGGTCGAGGGCCGAGGTCTCGGACTTGTCGAGTTCTTCGACGACGAATCGGGCCAGTTCTTCGACCACGCCAAAGTGGTTGAGACCTTCCTTCATCATGGCGCTGTAGCCGCCCATCGGGCTGGGCGCGGCTTGCTTTTGCCCTGGTTTCCCGGTGCCTCCGCCGCCCTGGCCAGCCTCACCCCCGCCTCCTTCCTGTGCCGAACGGTGCAGGACCATGCCCTCGATGGCACGGGCTGCGATCTCCTCGCCGGAGTGGATGTGGTGACCCCCTGCCGAGTGGTCGCCTTGCTGGACGTGGAATTGCTCGTGGGCGTACAGCGCGGCATCCTCGGTCCGGGTGGGATCGAAATCCTCGGACACGATGATCGACTGGTCCATCGTCAGGGCACGAGCATCCATGACCTCGAGGGCTTCGGTGGCCAGGGGGCCTTCCCAGACCGCGCCACCGCCGGGAAGGGTGCGCTTGCGGAGCCCCTCTCGTTCATTGAGCCGTGCCGAGGTTTCTTCGCCGACGGCCTTTCTCTTTCGCTTCTTCATGGCTCCAGCTTACCCGCTGCAGAGGATGGTCTCATCACATTGGCCGGGGATGTTGTTGATGCCCCAGACCTCGTTTTCGCAGTCCATGACCGCGAGTGCGTCCTCGCAGTCCTGCCAGGCGTTCCTGTCGATGTTGTCCTCACAGTTCTGGTCTGTCCACTCCAGGCTGAAGATCGGGAGCATTGTCTCGATGCACTCGTCGTCCTGGGCGACCGGGATCCAGTCGCACTCGATCGCACGGTCGCAGTAGTGCTCGGCGGCCTCGAGTTGGGCGTCTTCAAGGTCGGGGGCCCCACAGGCCATGGTCATCCAGAGCAGCATGCTGGAAGGCTATCCCCTGGGAACCGCGGGTGGGTCAGACCTTTGTGCGACCTCCGGGTGTCCCCGTCTTCTCGGCTTCTGAGGAGGGACCTCAGACCTGTGGGGGTGGGTGTTAGGTTGACCGGGCGATCTGGCACCGGGCGATGGAATGATGCTGAGCTTTTTGGCCTTGCTCCTGGCGGGCTGTTCCGATGGAACGGCCACATCGCCAGGCTCGGATTCCAGCGACTCACAGGCGCCCATAGAACGCATGCCTGCGGTCCAACTTGCCGGGGATCGGCCGGTCAACCTGCTGGTGATCAGCCTCGACACCCTTCGCCGAGATTTCGTGGGCTACCACAGTGGGCGAGACATCACCCCCACCCTCGATCGCCTGATGTCCGAGGGCGTGGTGCTCGATGATCATCTACTGGGCGCCAACTGGACCTATCCCTCGGTGCTCAGTACCCAGACCGGGCGCAACACCGTCGACCTGGCCCTCCACCCGGCGGTGGGCGAGACGGTGGAGCCCTACGAATACACCTGGCCGACCCTCGACGAGGTGCTCCTGGGTCAGGGCTACCAGAGTGCCCTGACCTCGGCCAACCCCTTCTTCCAGCCCTACCTGGGACTGGGCCGGGGGTGGAGCAGCGTGTCCTACCAGGCCCAATGGCCTGCTGCCGATGCTCTGGCCCAGAGCCTCACCCAGCTCAGCACGCTGCAGGCCACGGGCGATCCCTGGTACCTCCATGTGCACCTGGCGGATCCGCACACCCCCTACACAGCCGACGCCCAGTACGAGGTGGGCCTCGATGTTCTTGATCCGATTCCCTACGACCTGGAAAGCCAGACCGGGGCAGAGGAGTTGCACCAGGCGTGGCCCAGCGCTTCCTCCGAGGAACAGGCGCTCTACCTGGCCTGGATCGAGGGGCTCTATTCCGCGGAACTCCGCAGCCTGGATGCGGAGCTTGCCCTCTTTCTTGTCGAGCTGGAGACGGTGGGTGCCCTGGAGGAGACCCTGGTGCTGGTCTGGTCAGACCACGGTGAGCAGTTCTTTGAAAACGACCACTTTGGCCATGGACTCAATGTTCATGACGAGGAAGGGAATGGCGTGGCCTTCTACTGGATGTCTGATGGAGGGCTGGTGCCCGGGGTCTACGGGGAGCCCACGACACAGATCGACCTGGCGCCGACGACATGGGACCTGCTCGGACTGGAGATCCCCGGGCAATTCACCGGCAGGATCGCCGGGCTGGCTGACCCCAATCGAGGCCAACTGTTGTCCCACTGGTCCAAGATCGGGACCCCTGCAATGGCCTGGAAGAGGGGCGATCACAAGCTGATCTACCGTTGGGATGGCACCCTGGAACTCTACAACCGGGCTGTGGACCCCGACGAGGAGACCGACATCGCTGGGGATCATTCGAAACTGGTGGCGGCGTTCTGGTCCCAGTTGTCGGTCGAGGTGGACAAGATGGCGGCGATCAACCCGAATCCCTCGCCCAGGGATCCTGGGATCTGATCGCCGTTTCCCGGAGGCCCGTGCCGATCAGAGGCACCGTCGCCGCACGATGTGTTCCACCACGTCCACCCCCCGGTGCAGGGCCGCCAAGGACACCCCCTCATTGGCCTTGTGGGCCACATCGATGCTGCCTGGACCAAAGATCAACGACCGGATGCCCAGCTTCTCCAGGTTCCCGCCATCGGTCCCGAAACCCGCAGCCAGGGTGCCGCCACGGGCTTCCTCGCAGCAGTGTTCGATCACCGCCTGGAGTGGTGTTCCCTCGGGGGTGAGCATGGCCGGCGTCACGGTTCCCTGTTCCAGGGTGACCCGGGTTCTTCGCGGCAGGCGAAGCTCCTGGAGCCGCTGGGCGATCAGCCAGCGCACGAGCATCGGGTCGTCTCCCGGAAGGGGGCGGTAGCCGACGGTGAGCTCGCAGTGATCGGGCACCAGGTTGACCGCAGAACCGCCGGTAATGACCCCCATGTTCATGGTCACAAAGGGGCGCTCCAACAGCCCTTGCAGGTCCCGTCTCAGCGTCGAGCGAAGTTCCACCTCCAGTTGCTCCAGCATCGCCACCACTCGACCCATCGCCCGGATGGCGCTGGCCCCCAGGTCCGGCTTTGAGCTGTGGGCACTCTGGCCGTGGGTGGTGATCTTCAAGATCACATGGCCCGGGTGCATGCGGAAGATCCTGAAGTCGGTCGGCTCGCCGATGAGTGCTTCTGTGGGCCAGTTCTCCGGGCGGTTGCCCAGGGCTTCCGCGAGCCGTGCGGACCCCACGCACCCGATCTCCTCGTCGTGGGTCCAGACCAGGACGAGTCGACGTTGTAGTCGAGGGAGGTCGATTCGAGCCAGGGCGTGGAAGGCACAGGCCACAAATCCCTTCATGTCCGCGGTTCCTCGGCCATGGAGCACGCCGTCTCGTTCGCTCAGCTGGAAGGGGTCACTCTCCCAGGGCTGGCCTTCGACCGGGACCACGTCGAGGTGCCCGGAGAGGATCAGTCCGTCCTCTTCCTCGGGGCCCAGGGTGGAGACGACGTTGGCCTTGTCCGGATTCTCCGGGTCCACACGGATCTCGGAGGCAAAGCCAAGGTCCTCGGCTCTCTGTGCGACCTCGGCAGCGATCGCGATCATCGGTCGGTCGGAGACGGTGGGGTGGGCGACCAGGTGAGCCAGGGTCTCGGTGACGGTCACCCCTTGTCTCCATCGTCATCCTCGTCTTCTTCCTCTTCCTCCTCCTGCTCCTCGTCCCACCAGTGGTGGGGTTTCTTGCCCTTCACTCCCCGGAGCTCGATGTGGGGGTCGAGTCCCTCGATCTGATCGGCCAGGACCAGGCCCTGGGGGAGAGGACAGCGACCGCAGGTTGCGCCCGAGGCGATCTTGTCGAGAGAGGAAGGGACCGGGCCAGGAGCGCGGTCGTCTTGCTCCAGGTCCTTGGAGACGTGGCCGGGAACCGAGGCATAGGCCTCCTCCTCCATCAGGAAGGCCTGTTCCAGCTTCCTTGCACCGTGGTCCAGCTGCCCCGCGGCAAAGGCACGGGCGGCGTCCAGGTAGTGGCGTGCCACGTCCCGGTAGCGTCCGGGATCCGCCTGGTGATCCTTGCCCTGGTAGATGGGGCGCCGGTAGAGGTTTCGGGAGTCCCGGTGCGCGGCATCTTCCTTGAGTTGAGCGCCGCGGATTCCCTCCAGTCGATCCACGATGACCTGGAGGTACTTATCCCGCTGTGAATTGGGGTCTTGGATCTTCTGGGCGATCTCCTGGTTGCCCATTTCATTTCCGGCCTTTTTCAAGGCCTCGCTCGTGGCATCGCCCATCGCAGGAGACCCCCCGTGAGCGATCTTCGCCACCCGACGACCGGGATTCTTGGGTTTCTTGCGTTGTCGATTCACAACGCCACTGTACCTGCTTCTCGTCCGTACCTTGACCCCGGTGGAGGCAGAGCCGTAGACTCCCGGCCCGGCACGGTGGATGAGACTGACATTGAATCGATCAATCTTGCGGCTAGAGCGCCGATTTGTGGGCGAGTCCCTCATCGGCCTCAGTCCGGTTGCTGCCGATTGTTGGGATCGCCATGACGCCATGGACGAGAAGGGCGAGCAGCGTGACCTGCCGGAGCCCTTCGATGTCCCCTGGTCCGGCGGCACCCGCGCCATTCATCCGCCGGTTCGTCCCCAGCCCAATGCACCTCTGTTGATGCGTCTGAACCGGAACCCCTTCGCGCTGGGCCTGCCCTGGGTCCGCCGGGAGGCCTACCGGGAGCCGCGTGTGGAACGGGCCGAGCGGGCACGCGCCTCTGCCGTGCGGGATGAGGCCCAGGAAATGAGAAACCGCGTGCCCTTCAGCAGTCCGGCCGAGGACCGCTACGTGCTCGCTGCGCCACCCACGCTTCGGAATCGGAAGGGTCGTTGAGTACTTCCACCTCCGGCGCTGGCAAGTGGCCCTCTCCCGAAGAGATCGTCTACCGGTACTCGTCCTACGAGGTCATCGGCGAGGTCACCGAGGCGAT
Source organism: uncultured Enterobacterales bacterium (assembly GCA_964567625.1). GTDB lineage: Bacteria > Myxococcota_A > UBA796 > UBA796 > CAJQPC01 > CAYFPX01. Next base: position 42,275 of record CAZMNK010000028.1, read on the forward strand.
GCACAAGCATCTGCTGGATCGCTACGACCTGGGAGAGAGTCCACCTCGCATCGAAGAGGACCTGAAGTTCGTGCCCAAGGACCGGGAAGAGGTCGTCTACCTCTACATGTACCGGGCCACGCCGAACCTCAACCTGAACAGGCCCAAGAATTTCAAGCAGGCTCCCATCGAGGTGGAAGGCGAGAGCTTCTATCACCGGCCGCCAGTGCTGATGGACCTGCACTACCTGGTCTGTGTACACGCCAAGTTCCGCTCTGACGCGGAGCGCCTGCTTGGCTGGGTGTTGTTGACAATGAATGATGCAGGGCGACTGATCTACCGTCCCCGCCGCTTCCTGTTGCCCGATGGTCGTCCTGTGGACAGCCTGGGCCGGGACTGGGATCCCGAGAACCTGGATGGTGGTGACAGTTCGTTGCAAGTGGAGAAGGTTTCCGCTGCCATCATCGAGGACCTCAGCCTCGGGGATGCCATCAACCTGTTCACGCTTCACGAAGCGCCCTATCGACCGTTTCTGACCTACCGCGCCCGTGTGGCGCTTGATGGCCCGCTCATCCCTGCAGAGGGTGGCACCACGGTGACCTTTGGTCAGCCGGGTGGGCTTGGTACGGTTCCCCCCCCTCCACAGGCAAATGGTGCGACCACCAGGAAGAGTGGTCGGATCTCCGGATCTTCCACACCATCTGCCCCCCGGAGACCACCGGGTCCGACGGCTCACGATGTGAAGCGTCGAACCTCCCCTGAAACCAAATCCGATTCCTGAACCGGAGGAGTCTTTTAAGACATGGATTACCACACTCCAGGCGTATACATTCGCGAAGTCGACAGCGGTGCCAAGCCCATTGCATCCGTTGCCACATCCATCCCGGGCTTTCTTGGCCTGTTTCATTTCAGCCCCCCAACCGATGCCATTGCCATCACGGGGTCTGATGGCTCCAAGGAGCTGACCGGAAAGGTCGTTCCCCAGTTGGTGGACACAGAAGGCAAGGTCGCAGGCAAACCGGCCGACGCTGGCACGGCCCTGGTCGAGGCGTTCCAATTCAAGAACCGCCACGTCAAGGACGTTGCTGCCCTGCTCAAGCTCAACGGCCACAAGGCCAAGGTCGAAAAGGGCGCCAAGGGCAAGACGAAGATCAGTGATGGCACGGACACCGTGACAGTCGCCGATTCCATTCTCGACGCAGCAGGCAAGGTCGTCTCCGACGATGACGCTGCAGTCGAGGAGATGCTGAACAGCATCCACGGGACCTTTGCCCTGGACAAGCCTGCTCCCAAGCACGCCAAGGACCTGCTGGCCGCCTACGGCTACAGCTTTGGCTCCGCGGCGGGTTCGGCGATGCTGTCCGAGTACTCCGTGGCTCCTGTGGGCATCACCAACAAGTCCGAGTTCTTCCGTTGGCTGCAGAGCTTCTTTGCGGAGTACCTGCTTGCCACGCGGTCGGTCGAGGACCTGGTCGGTGCGTCCTTTGACGATCCCGACGAGGCTGCTGATGCCGTGTTCGAGGCCCTGGCCAACGATCCGGGACTCAAGGAGGAGTTTGCGAGCTTCCTCTCCCAGCCCCACGTCTTCAACTTCGTCTCGGGCGTCAATGGCTTCTACGACAACGGCGGCGGCAAGTCCTACGTCTACCTGATGGGCGTCCAGGACACGGAGTGCTCGATTCGGGAGAACCAGGCGGACAAGCTGGGTCTGTATGCCTTTGACGACTGCGACGACATGGCGCTGATGACGGCCACAGGCCTGAACTTCAACCAGCAGCGTGAGTTGTTGGAGCACTGTGAGACCCGCAAGGACCGCTTCGCGATCCTGGACGGCCCGATCGTCTCGACGGGTGCCATGGACATCCAGGCTTCCGACAAGGGCTATGGCGCCTCCTATGTGCCGTGGGTCAAGGTCACCAAGCCGAGCTGGTACAACGCAGACCAGGATCACATCTCGGTCTCTGGCCCCCTTCGGCGCAAGCTGATCAAGGCTGGCAAGAACGAGCTCTACGTGCCTCCCAGCGGTCACATTGCCGGCCTCTTCGCGCGGGTGGATGAGGATCGCGGTGTGCACAAGGCACCTGCCAACGAGATCCTGATGGGCATCACTGGGCTTTCCCAGAACATCAACCGGATCGAGCAGGGTCAGTACAACGACCGTGGGATCAACGTGGTGCGGATCTTCAAGGATCGCGGCATCCGTGTGTGGGGTGCACGCACCCTGGCCACCAAGTCAGACCCCAGCTGGAAGTACATCAATGTCCGCCGCCTGTTCATCATGGTCGAGCAGTCGATCATGCAGGGCATGCAGTGGTCTGTTTTCGAGCCTAATGATCACAACCTCTGGGCCAAGCTGGGCCGGGACGTTCGGGCGTACTTGATGCGCGTCTGGCGTTCAGGCGCACTTTTTGGCCGGACTGCCGAGGAGGCGTTCTACGTCAAGTGTGACGATGAAACAAATCCCAGGTATTTGATTGACGCTGGCCAGGTAAATGTGCAGATTGGCATCTGCCCGGTCAAGCCGGCCGAGTTTGTGATCTTCAGCATTGGTCAGTGGGACGGCGGCGCCCTTATTTCGGAATAGCCCCACGGATCCTCAACCCCGTCAGGTCAGCAAGTCGTCGCTGACAGGACATTCAAACTGGAGAAGAGAAAATGCCCAAGGGAAGTGGAAACACTGAAGAGCTATTTGGCTCCTTCAATTTCTACCTGGAAATCCAGGAGTACAACGCCGACACCAAGGCAATCGTGGGTGGCTTCAAAAGCGTGACTGGAATGGCCTCGGAAACCGAGATCATCGAGTTCAAGCAGGGCAACGACAAGGTTGTTCGCAAGAAGCCAGGTCGCACCACCTACAGCAACATTGTGCTGGAACGTGGCTACACCTCCACGGACACCTTGTTCAAGTGGCGGAAGAACATTGAGGATGGTCTGATCGACCGTCGTGCCGGCACCCTGATCATCATGGACAACGATGGTGAGACGGTCATCAGCCGCTACGACTTCTACGAGGGATGGCCCTGCAAGTGGGAGGTTCCGAGCATGGACTCCGACTCCAGCGCCATGGCCATCGAGAAGATGGAGATCGCTGTCGAGAAGGTCGAACGGACCGACGCATAGGTCTCGTTCTTACCTGATTGTTCTCGCGAGCGGGCCGGAGGGCTTTGACCCTCCGGTCCTGCTCGTGCGCTTGCTTTGCCCCTGTTGCTGGATCTGTCGGAATGGAATTCAAGACCGAGTACGAGTTCTCTCTCCCCCGTGGCTACGTAGACAAGGAGGGCAACGTCCACAAGGACGGTGTCATGCGCCTGGCCACGGCACGGGATGAAATCGCCCCCCTGAACGACATGCGGGTTCAGCGCAACCGAGCCTACCTGATCATCGTCTTGCTGAGCCGCGTCGTGAAGTCGCTTGGCACGCTGGGCGAGGTCAACACCACCATCGTCGAGAACCTCTTCGCGGGTGACCTGCGCTTTCTCGAGGAGATGTACAACCGGATCAACGAGGACGAAGCCACTGTTCGGGTGACCTGTCCGGAATGTGGTTCCAAGTTCGAGAAGGAGTTCGGTCGCCTGGGGGAATCGTAAGCTACCCTCTTGAAAACATTTTCAAGGAGGTAGCGTTCATTGCCTACCACTTCCATTGGGATCGCGAGTCGGTCCTGGACATGACGCACAAGGAGCGCCATGTCTGGGTCAAGCAGATCTCGGCCATCAACGAGAAGATCAACACGTAGGTTTCACCGATGGCCCGGCATCCTGGCATCCTCATCCAGCACAAGGCACTTCCGAGTCGCCCGCGGGGAGTCGTGCGTTGTGATGTGGCGGGGATCATTGCTCCCATCTTCAAGGACCGCTGGCCGACCGACGCCACTCGTGGAGACTTCGTGGAGATCGTGCTCCGGCGCTATGCGGAGCTTCTTGATCACCCCTTCCTGCCGCTCTTTGACCCGGTCAGCGTCGAGAGCGTTCAGGCCTATTTCGCCAATGGTGGCGAAGTCCTGCACCTGTTTGGGGTCTGCCTGGAAGGCTCTGAAGATCTCCAGAACGGGCCTCTGAGCGAACCCCACGGGGTCCTTCTACCGCTGGAACAACGGCTGTTGGCTGACGAGGACCTGGCCCTGCTGGCCTGTCCCTGGGCCGCCAGTCTGCCGGGGCGACGCCTGCCGGATGGACAACTCGAGGGGGGAGCCGATGAGCTGTACCACGCCCTGCTCGACCACTGTCAGCGGGTGGTAAACCGGTTCCTGGTGATGGATGTACCGGCCCATTTCCACGGGGAGGCGGTCTTTCTGTGGGTGCGGCGTTTCCGGGACACCAGGTCCGAGAACAAGTCCTTTGGGGCCGTCTACTACCCGTGGTTGTACCGGGGGGAGACCCTGTTGCCGCCCTCTGGTGCGATCCTGGGGGCCTATACCCGGTCCGAGCGGGACCATGAGCCCTACGGAGTCGGCTGGTCGCCCGCGAACATTGGTCTCACCGGGTTCACTCACCCCGAGGTGGACCTGGACTGGTTCGAGGCCGGGGAGCTAGCCCAGGTCTCGGTCAATCCCCTGCTGGTCCAGCCGGGCAAGGGTGTGGTCATCAATGGGGCCCGGACCCTGTCCCGAAAGACCGAGTGGGAGTTCATCAACTCCCGCCGCATCGTGTCGATGATTGCGGAGCAGCTTCGGCGGGACAACCAGTGGGCGGTCTTCGAGGAAAATGGCCCCAAGGTCTGGAAGGCCCTGGAACGGGATGTCCGCCACCGACTCAGCCTTCTCTGGCGGCAGGGGCTCCTGACCGGAGACAGCGAAGAAGATCACTACAAGGTCTGGTGTGACGACCAGATAAATTCAAAGACAGAACGTGAAGCCGGCCGTCTGAATGTCAGGGTAAGATTGCGGCCGATCTCCACGACTGAACACATCACTTTGGACCTTCGTCTGGGTGAGCGGTAAGGGACTTTCATGGCTGACGATCCCGCAATTTTTGATCCCCATGGCTCCTATTATTTCGAGCTCCAGATCGGAAGCCTCAGCCTGGCCCAGTTCACCGAGGCCTCCGGGTTGAAAACGTCGACCACGGTCTTCGAGATCGAAGAGGGTGGGGTGAACCACATGGTCCACAAGCTGCCCGGCCAGTCCCGGTACGAGAACATCATCTTGAAGTTCGGCGTCACCGGCTCCGTCGAGCTGCTCGAGTGGCGGAACATGTTCATGAAGGACGAGTTCGACGATGACGATGCCAAGCGCAACGGCGCCATCATCATGAAGGACAACTCCGGCGAAGAGGTCATGCGGTGGGAGTTCGTGGATGCCTGGCCGGTCTCCTATGAGGGGCCGAGCTTCAACTCCGGAAGTTCCGACATCGCCATCGAGACCTTTGAACTGGCCCATCACGGCCTCAAGGTGACCAAGGGAGAGAGCTCTTGAGCGACCCTGTTCGCCAGATGCCGGGAGAACGCCTGGTACAGCGGCTGGAACAGCGCAATTCTCGCCGGCCACGGATCGGCTTGTCGCCGGCCTTCTACGCTCGTTTCGGTCTGGCTGATCCCTGGCTCGACACCTCGGTGTCAGCGGACTTCAGTGCTGTGGACGAGGCCTTTACCTACGTCTCTGGGACCTCGTGGCGCCGTCACATGCGTCGCCTGGCGCTGTCCCGGTGGTGGAGAGAGCGTCGCCAGTCGGTGTTCAATGAGCGTCTGGCCGGGCAGCGCACCCTGGATCGACAGGAGCCGGTGCACCTGGGTGGACGGGGGCTCATGGGCATGGGTTTTGGCCCGGCCCTGTCCCTGTCTGACCTGGTCTTCCCCGAGCCCATCCGGCAGGCGGCCGAACAGGAAGAGGAGGACTTCGGCCCTCAGCGCTCGCCCTGGCTGTCCGGGCCTCTCCACTCGACGACATCGGTGGCGAGGAGCGGTGACTGGATCCGGCCCTGGCAGCCAGCTCGCCAGGTTCGTCCACTGGACAGTGTGGGGCAGCGCCTGGCCCTGACCACCGCCGCCCGCGACCCTGTCCAGCGGGCTGTGTCCGAGGCCAC
>CAZMNK010000029.1:0-47744 GCA_964567625.1 uncultured Enterobacterales bacterium
GCGGGTTCTCAAGCCACCGCTCCAGCTCGGCCCGCAGTTCGGGCTGAATCTTCAGTCCCTGGGTGAGCGCCAGGTATGCCAGGTCCCAGGCATCGTATTGGGCTTCGGTGTGCACCAGAACGGAGCGTCCGTACTGGTAGAGGGCTTCCACGTCGGATGCCAGGCCCAGTTGGAGACCTCGGAGAAAGGTCAGCCACTCGCCCATGCCGACTTGAACCCCCTGCGCCCGCAGGGTGTAGAGCAGGGGCTCAAACACCGTTCAGGCCCTCGCCACCAGGTCCAGGTCCTGTTCCTGTTTGACGAGCACCCCGACAAAGGGGACCCCCCGAGCAATGGCCGCTGTGGGGACCCCGGCCCGTGAGAGCACCATCAGCCAGTCGAGCAACTCGGAAGTCGAGGGAGGTTTGCGCAGGTTGTCGATTCCCCGCACCGCGTAGAAGCGCTTCAAGGCCACATCCACCAGCTCCTGGCCCAGGTCGGGCATGTGAACGGCGATGATCTCCCGCATCCGTTCGGCATCGGGAAAGTTCAGGTAGTGAAAGACGCAGCGACGAAGGAAGGCATCGGGCAGTTCCTTCTCTGCATTGGAGGTGATCAGGACCACTGGTCGCTGCCTGGCCTTGATCGTTTCCTTGATCTCCGGAATCGTGAACTGCATCTCGTCCAACTCCCGCAGGAGGTCGTTGGGGAACTCGAGATCAGCCTTGTCGACCTCGTCGATCAAGAGGACGCTCCGCTCTTCCGAGGCAAAGGCCTCCCCCATCGGTCCCATGCGGATGTAGCGACGAATGTCCTGGACGTCGCCGTCGCCGAAACGGGCATCGTTCAACCGTTGAACCACGTCATAGGTGTACAGACCGTCGACGGCCTTGGTGGTGGACTTGATGTGCCAGCCCAGCAGGGGCAGTGACATCGATTCCGCCACTGCCTCCGCAAGCCGGGTCTTTCCTGTCCCGGGTTCGCCTTTCACCAGCAGCGGCCGTTCCAGTGTGACCGCCGCATTGACGGCCGCCGTCAACTCGGGGTCGGCGATGTACTGCCGGGCACCTGAAAATCTGTCAAAGGACATCGAAACTCCTGCCTCGTGCCTCATGGATAGCTGTCCACGGGCTTGACCGCCCGATTCTGGGACCATAGGTCAGGGGCGACCCTCAAGGAAGTCTCTACCGCACCGATGGGGTGCAACCGTCTTGAGGGCACGCGCCTGGACACCCCCGATACGAGGGCGCACCCACATCACAGACGGAAAGAAGATTTGGAAAACAATCTCGCGGTCCTGATCGACTTCGAGAACGTTGCTGCAGGCGCTCAGAAAGAGGGCCTCGGCAGGTTCGAAGTTGGTCTTGTCATGGACCGATTCAAGGAAAAGGGGCGCATTCTTGTTGCCCGTAGCTATGCTGACTGGGGACGCTTCGCGCGTTTCAAGAAGGGCCTCCTGATGGAGGGCGTGCAGCTCTTTGAGCTCACCTCTCACGGGATGAACGACAAGAACCGAGCAGATGTGGCCCTGGTGGTCGACTGCATGGAACTCGCCTTCACCAAAGACTATGTAGACACCTTCGTCATCATCTCCGGCGACTCGGACTTCACACCCCTGGTGATGAAGCTGAAGGAGATGAACAAGAGGGTCATCGGGTGTGGAACCCGTCGCAGCACCAGCCGGCTCATCGTCGAGGCCTGCGATGAGTTCGTCTTCTACGACTCCCTGGCCAGGGAAACCCGAGGCACCAGGTCCCGGTCCCACAGGAGACGGCAGGCCGAACCCAGCGCCACGAAGGAGGAACTCAGCCTGGAGGAATCTCTGGAGTTGCTGGTTGCCACCCTCACGGGTGTACGTCGCGAGAACGCGGGCGCCATTCACGGTTCCCGCTTGAAGCAGGCGATGCTCCGCAAGGAGCCAACCTTCTCCGAGACCGACCTGGGCTACGGATCCTTCATGGGCTTCCTCAAGGTCTGCCAGGAGGAGGGGCTGGTCACGCTCGAAGAGGACCGCAAGGCCGGTGGATTCCGAGTGGATCTTGCCGACTTCAACGAGGCCGAAGAAGAGGCGCCGTTTGGCTATACAGGACCCTCCAGGGACCTCTACCTGCAATTGCGCAGAGCCGGACTCGAGGCACTTACCCCCGACCTGCGCCAGGAGATCGCCGAGGCGGTCGTCGAGCACATGGCCGACCGGGTGCGCCGGAAGCGCCGAGCGACGGTGTCCTGGGTGGCAGAGGACGTGGCCAGACTGGTCCGGAAGAACCACCCAGAGCTTCGTGGTCGCCTGCTGCGCAACGTGGTCATGTCGATGCACAAGGGTGGGGCATTCCTCCATGGTGACGGTGGACCGGTGCGGTCCACCACGGCCACCTGTGTGCTCAAGGCCTCCCCGGTCAAGCTCCGGGGCCTGATCGATGCGGTTCTGATCCAGACCCTGATCGATGATGGGCTGGACCTGGCTGCGGCGAGCGGCAACGTTGCAGCACTCCTGCTTGGCAGTGCCGACAAGGCCAAGGAGATCGAGATCCTGGCTGCCTGGGAACTCGTGGTGCCCGAGCCCGCGCCCGCGCCCGCGCCTCGGAACAGGCCCGTCCCTGAAAATGGCGAAGAGGAATCCTTGCAAGCAGATGGCCCGGCCCCTGCGGCAGATGGCGAAGCTGTTGCAGAGGAGAAGCCCAAACGTCGTCGCCGTGCTCGCCGTAGCAAGAAGTCGGAGGTTTCTGCAGCGGAGAACAGCCCGCCCGAAGCCGCGGTAGACCTGGACGGTGACACTGCGCCACCAGGTGCCAGCGCATTGAGTGCTGAAGAGGCACCTGCCGCCGAGGAGGCACCTGCCGCCGAGGAGGCACCTGCCGCCGAGGCTGCTCCCGCCGCCGAGGAGGCAGCTGCAGCCGACGAGGCTCCTGTTGCCGAGGAGGAGGCGCCTCGCAAGCCGCGCCGGCGTCGTATTCGCGCCAAGGCCGTGGAGGAGACAAACGCCGAGGGGTAAAAGCCCTCCGGCCGGAGTCCCCTACCCCGGAATCTGTCGCACCAGCCGCACCGCATTGGCGTCCCCGGTCACCTCTGCGGTGTGGTCGACAATCCGCTGAAGCTGTTCCCCTCGAAGGGGGCGGTCAAGCAGGTTCACGTCGATGGCCACACCCCATTGGGGGAAGTCCCGGTGCTGGGAGCGGAGGTTGTCGGCTTCGGCCTCGTAGATCGCGTCATCCAGGGCCTTCTTGGTGCCTCGTGTGGTGGCGTGAACCACGAACAAGAGGCTGCGGCCGCTGAGTTCATCGGCCATGGAGATCTGCGTCCGTGGACTGTAGATGCAGTCCCGGACATCGCCGCGGGTCGCATAGGACCCGGCGGTGCGCGCCACGCGGCTGGCGATTCTGGGTTGGGCCTCCGCCGTGGCCGCTCCGATATGAGGGGTGGTCACGACCTGGGGCAGCTGCGCATAGGGGTTCTTCCACCCCGGTCCCTGGAGGCCGGGCTCGTCGGGAAAGACATCGACTGCCGCCCTACGCACAGCCCCTGCAGCAATGGCCGCGGAGAGATCCGCCGGGTTCATGACGATCCCCCGAGAGAGATTGATCAGGATCCGAGGGCTGTTCGCCGGCCTTTCTGCCCCCAGTTGCATGAGCAACTCTCGAGAGACGATCCCGGCATTCTCGGTCCCATGGCAGTCCTCGCCACTGACGTGGAGGGTGACGCAATCCGAGCGACGGAAGAGCTCTTCTGGAGACTCCACTCGTTCCCACTCCAATTCCTCGCCGACCTCCTGGGCCACCTCTCGGTTGTCCAGAAAGATCGGCCGCATGCCAAGGCTCTCGGCGATGCGGGCGACCCTGCGACCAATGCGGCCCAGTCCCCAGACCCCCAAGGTCTTCCCCAGGACCTCGTAGCGGCCACGAGCGCTCTTGTTCCACACGCCCTCATGGGCCTCGGTGTTGGTGGCGTAGAGATCCCGCGACAGGGCGATGAGTTGTCCGATCACCAGTTCGACCACGCTGCGCCCGTTGCTGACCGGGTCGTTGAAGACCAGGACTCCCAGGTCGGCGCAAGCCTGCTTGTCGATGGAATCATGCCCGATGCAGCAGAGCTGGATGCCCACCAGGTCAGGGCAGGCTTCGATCACCTGCCGCGTGACCGGTACCCGACTGCGCTTGAAGAGGAACTGGTGACGCCCCCGCTGTAGCAGTGCAGTGAGCTCCTGGACAGAGGGCGCCGAGTCGACCCGCTCCACCGTGAAACCCTGCGCCTCCAGGCTCTCATCCAGGCTCGAATGGGGCGCTTCCACCACCAGGGCGCGGGTCAGGGGACCATTCAGGATGCGGGCCACATACACCTCCCCCAGGTCGGTACCCTGGGGAGGGGCGCTCGGCCAAAGGTTGTCACTGTGCAGTCACCGGAAGTGGCCTGGCATCTGAAGTTTTCGTCACTGTCCAGGACCCTCTGACGCTGATTGGCTTCAGGGAGCGGCCTCCAGGGCAGCCACACGGAGAAGCGCATCCGGGTGATCCGGGTTCAGTTGGAGAACCCTCTTGTAGGCCTGGAGGGCCTCGCGGGGTCGGCCGCCGGCCTCCAGGGATCGGGCCAGACCCATTCGGGCCCACCCGTTGTCCTGGTCGTGTTGCAACACCCGTGCAAAGCGCTGGACTGCCGCCCTTGGATGTCCCAGCCACAAGTGGGCCCAGCCCTCCATGACCTCGTTGCGCTTTCGTGTCTCCAGGTAGGTCTGGAGCCAGTGTTCCGCCGCCTCCTGGTCTCCCTCCCCCTGGGCTATCTGACCCAACATGAACCAGGGCGGGCCATGGTCGGGGTCGATATCGATGGCCTTCAACCAGGCCAGGCGGGCTCGGGCAAGGTCACCACGACGTTGCCAGGCCCGTCCCTCCTCGTAGCGAACCCGGGCGTGATCTCGCCCGATACTGGCCAGGAGCCCATCGTCCAGGTCGCTGGTCATCCGGTAGGCCTCGGCTGCTCGCCAGGGATCCATGGCGACGGCTCGACGGAGGAGCGTGGCCGCCCGATGACGGCAGGCATCCGCCATCACGGTGATTCGCGCCAGGCGCAGAAACACCCCGGCAGCCTCCACGAGGAGGCGGGGGTTGGTGGACTGGAGTACCAGAGCCCTGGACAGGGCCCGTTCGCTCCGAAAGACCAGGCTTTCATAGGGGGTGCCCCAGCGCTCGGCCGCGTCAGGGAAGCTCCGCAGCACCCCCGCCGCCCAGGCGGCAGACCGGGCCTCCACCAGGTGTGCGGAGACGTCCAGGGTGTCTTTGAGGGCCACCTGGTGGGCGGTATCCGCTGCCCCCAGCCACTGTTGAAGTGCAGCATCCACGGACTCTGGCGTCCTCTGCTCACGGGCGTCCCGGGTGTCCAGGGAGGCCAGCGCCATCTCCAGCCGGGCCCGAACCTCGGTGGGACGTACCTGGAGCCCCTGCAGTGCTTCCACGATGGCTGCACGGTCCCCGGGCAGGGGGTCCCGCCGGTGGAAGGCCGAGAGGACGGTTTCCCCCTGGTGCTCGGTGAGATCCCAACTCGCCGAGGAGCTGCCCGCCATGGCCAGCCCCAACAGGACCAGGGTGACCCCGCCCTTGGCGGCGCCACCAAGGGCTCCCCGAGGCAGCCGCGGGTAGAAGGCGGCAGTGACGCAGCCCAGGGCCACGGCGAACACCAGGGTGTTTGCAGGAATCTGGAAGTTGAAGTCCATCAATCCATGAATGGACATCGCCACCACGCCCACCAACATGCCCAGTCCGATGTCGGCCCGGAAGCCCTGCCCCTCGACAGCCAGGTTGGCACTGACCCGCCGCACCCACAGACCGGCTGCCACCAGGACGGGGATCCAGAGGATCAGACCCCCTTCGTACAGGAGCTGAAGCAGGTCGTTGTGGACGTGGGCGAAATGGAACAGGTACGGCGTGTCCACCAGGGTTGGGTAGGCCTGGTCGAAGGAACCCAGGCCTGCGCCTGTCACTGGGGCCTGTTGCCAGGCTTGCAGCGTGTCCAGCCAGACCCCCAGGCGCCCGGTGATGCTGTCATCGCCTCGAAGCAGGGCCTTGAAGCGCCCCAAGGCTCCCCACAGCCCCAGGGAGACCACGGCCAAGACCGTGCCCACAACAGGCAGGCCCACGCCCAGGATGAGGTGCCACGTCTCCTTACGTTTCCTCCAGCCGATCAGCGCCACCAGCAGGCCTGCGAAACAGAGACTGAGCAGGCCTGCGCGGGAGCGCGAGAGCACCACGGCAAGGGACATGACAGCGCCAAAGAAGCCCAGCAGCATCAACTGGGGCAGCTTGTCGCCTGCAGCCTCGGCCAGTCCAGGGGGCCTTGTGCTTCGATTCCTTCGCCTTGCATGTTCGCGGACCACTGGCGGTCGAAGGGGAAAAAGTGTCGAGGCCAGCCCCCAGCAAGCACCGAGGCAGAGGACGATGAGGGCCGCAAAGTGGTTCCGGTTCACCAGTGTGCCGGTGGCGCTGCCCAGGTAGTGCTCTTTGTGGAAGAGCCCCAGCGATGCCCCGGCCCCGGACTGGTTGGACAGCCCCCAGAAGGCCTCCAGCACCCCCAGCAGGGTGATCCCGATGGCCAGGGCCGTGGCTCCCCGCCTGCGCCGGGCAATGCTCAGGGCCAGGCAGAAGACCACCGCAGCGGCCCCCCAGCGGGTCAACTCCCAGGGCGCCACAGAGGGGACAGCATGGAAGGGCCGGGCGAGGGTGGACGGCTCTTCGGAGAGGGTGCCGGGCAACAGGATCTCATCCCTTGCCAGCCCCACCGAAGCCTCGATGTCCAGGGTGGTCAGAGCGGAGAGAAAGGCCGCTTCGTCCCCTCCCCCTTCGGGGGCGACCCGGTCCACCACACTCATCCGGTCAGGGTTCACCAGGCGGAGTACGCCAACCGGCATGGGCAACAACTGAAGGGCGCACAGCCCGAAGAACAGCCCAAAGAGCAACAATGGTCTGGCAGCGGTTCGACGGCCCTCCAGGCGCGGCAGTGGGGGTACGAGCCAGACCCAGGCAATGCCGAGGACCGCCAGGCCGGCCACCACCCAGCCGAAGTGACGAGGGTGGACTCCTCCCTTGTAGATGGCGGCCACCGCGACCAGTACGCACAGCCCGGCCGCAAAGACCAGGTGCACAGGTCGGCCCCTTGTGTGCGGTAGCTTCAAGGTCGCGTCCTAGCTCGCTGCCGCCTGGCCCTTGTCACCTTCTCCCTCGTCTCGATCGGAGCCGTAGTAGGTGTAGTAGTAGTAGTAGCCGTAGCTCTTTCGCTGGATGTCGAAGTCATTCAGGATGACGCCAATCAGGTTGGCATCGACATCGAGAAGTTGTTGTTTGGCCTGGGCCACCAGGTCCTTGGCGACCTTGAAGGACTTGACCACCAGGATGACCCCGTCGACCCGTTGACTGAGGACGACGGCGTCGGTGACGGCCACGACCGGAGGGGTGTCCACGATGACGATGTCGAACAGACTCTCCAGGCCCTCCAGGATGTCCTGGACCCTGTCGGACCCCAGGACCTCGGCGGGATTGGAGGGTCTGGGGCCTGAGGGAATGACGAACAGTCCTTCCTGAGGAGTCGCCAGGGCACACTCTTCCGCGGTGACGGTTCCGTTGATGAGGTCGGAGAGGCCCCTTTCGTTGGGCAGGGCGAAGGCGTGGTGCAGGGAGGGACGCCTCAGGTCCGCATCGACGAGTGCCACCCGCTTGCCCCCTGCGGCCATCGTGATGCCCAGGTTGACGCTGGTGGTGGTCTTGCCTTCTCGGGGCCCCGCGGAGGTGATCAGGAGCCTCTGGCCGGTCCGGCCCTCGGCCCTGGCCATGTAGGTGATGTTCGTACGGATAGTGCGCAGGAACTCGGCGAATGCCGACTTGGGATGGTGGAGGCTGTAGAGGTATCGCTGGCGGGCCACCTCCCAGGTGTCACCCTGGATCCCAGGCACGGAGGGAATGATGCCAAGGAAGGGAATCCCGAGCTTCTCGACCTCTTCCCGGGTCTTGATGGTCGTGTCCATGTAGTCGAAGAAGATCGCCAGGCTGATCCCACCGGCAAGGCCGATCAAGATGGCCAGTGAGATGTTGACGGCGACCCGGGGTTTGACCGGGTCCACCGCGGCTTCGGCCCTGTCCACGACCTGTACGTTGTTTACCTGGAGTTGTTCGGTGATCGACGTCTCCTGGGCCCGCTGCAACAGGTATTCGTAGATGTTGGAGGACGTCTCGGCCTCTCGCACGAGATCGGTGTAGCGGGTCTCCAGGTCGCCCAGCCCGAGCACATCGCTGGTCCTGCCACTCAGCGCTGTCTCGAGCTCCCCCTCTCGTGCCAGGGCCACCTCGAACAGGGCCCGAGCACGGGCCAGTTCATTGTGCGCCTCGGTCCGGATCTGGGCCTGGAGTTCGTCGATGTGAGCCGTCACCTCGACCATGGATTCGTGCTTCTCGCCCTTGGTGATGGAGAGCTCACTGCGCAGGCGGTACTGGGTGAGCAACTCCTCCCGGAGGTTCTGCAGCACGTCGTTCTGGACGGTCAGGGCCAGGCGCACCGGGTCCCGCTCTCGCCGGACGAGTTCCCCCAGGCTGTCGTACTCGGCCTGGCGTTTGACACGTTCAGCCTGGGCCTGGGCGTGGGCCGTGGTGAGTTCCTCGAGTTGGCGTGTCTGGAGGCTCTCTCGATCATCTGCGCTGAGGGTCAGGACATTGTGTTCCTTCCGGAACCCGTGCAGGTTCACCTCCGCCAGTTGGGCGGCGACCTTGGCCTCGGCCACCTGGGCGGACAGGCGTTCTCGGGCCTCGACCACGCCGGCCTGCAGGCTCTCGAGGTTTCGACGCACGAAGACCTCTGCCCAGGCCTGGCAAAGCTGTTCGGTGAACTCCCGGTCTGTGCTCTGACAGCGCAGGTAGACGATGCGGGTCTTGGACTTGGGCTCCACCGTCACCATGCGAAGCATCTTGCCGATCGGGTCCTCCACCCCCTCGAACAGCGGGTCTTCGGCCAACTGGAGTTCATCCATCACGGCCTGGGCCTGGCTTCGACTTCGCAGCTTGGTGTGCTGGGTGTTGTAGTACTCCAGGTCCGACAGGTACTGGCCGGTACCCAGCGGGTTGACCTCCTGGAACTGGGTGTAGCGCGGAGGCATGGCATCGATCTGAAGGGACGTCAGGGCCTCGTAGATGCGCGGCTGGAGCAGGGTCAGCACCGTCACCGAACCCACCAGCAGTACAAAGAAGTTGATGAGCGTCCAGATGCGCTTGCGGATGGTCTTCCAGTAGTCCCGCAGGTGCAGAAGCTCTGTCAGCGACGGCTCGTTGGTCCCACTGTTGCCGCGAGAGCGGTGGCGCCTCCTGGGTGTGGTGTCGCCCAGCGGCGTCCCGACTGACCTCAGGGGCCTTGGATCATCACTCATGGGGTTCCTGCTCGGCCGAAGCGACGGGCCTGGACATCAATAGCCCAGCAACAGCGTGATAGCTAAGGTGTCGTCATGTCGGAAATCCATCGCGAAAATCAGCGCAGGGTCATGGTGCTCGGTCTGGATGGGGCCACATGGGAGCTCCTGGATCGGTTGTTTGAACGCGGCGTGATGCCAAACCTGGAGCGTTTGACGGCCGAGGGGGCGCGCGGCCCCCTGTGGTCCGTGGTTCCACCGATGACCGCGACCGCCTGGACCTCTTTTGCCACGGGCAAGGGCCCAGGAAAGCACGGCATCTACGACTGGACCGAACCGATGGATGGATCCTATGTCTACGAGCCGGTGGACTCCCGGCGGGTCAACAGCCGGACCATCTTCGACGTCCTCAGTGACCACGGCAGGCGTTCGGCCACGGTGAACCTCCCCCTGACCTTTCCCTGTCGGAACCTGAATGGGGTGGCCGTGTCGGGCATGTTGACGCCCTCCATGGAGGTCTCCGGTTTCACCTACCCGCCGGAGTTCCTCCAGACCCTGCGATCGGTCAGTGCCGACTACCTGATCGACACGCACCTGACGGACTCATTTGAGGATGTCCTTCCCTTCTGTGACCGCCTGGAACAGATGATCGAGGGGCGGATGAAGGTGCTCCTGCACCTGCTGGAACAGGAGTCCTGGGACCTCCTTGTGACCGTGTTCGTGGAGATGGACCGGCTGCAACACTGCATCTGGCAGTTTATCGATGAGGACCATCCCTACTACGACCCGGCAGGCGCGGAGAAGTACGGCGACCGCATCTTCTCCATCTACCGGCTGATCGACGAAAAGATCGGAGAGCTCGTCTCCCGCCGTGGTTCGGACTGTGACGTGGTGTTCATTTCGGACCATGGTTTCGGTCCATGCCGCACCAAGGTCTTCCTGAACACCTGGCTGGCCCAGGAGGGGCTGTTGGTCTTCAAGGAAGGCGGCCAGGACGTTCGAGGTCACATCCACAAGGTCCGGACGTTGCTGGGAAGAGCAGGGGTGGACACCCGAAAGTTGTTGAACGCGGCCAAGAAGCTCGGTGCCGAGCGGCTGGTACAGCGCCAGGGGGCGGCACTGTCCCGGTTCGCCGCCAGCATCGACTGGGAGAACACCGTGGCCTATTGCCACGGGACCAACAGCGTGCGGATCAACCTGGCTGGACGGGAACCCCATGGCTCGGTGGACCCGGCTGACTACGAGGCGGTTCGCGAGCGGGTTCGAGAGGCCCTGTTGGCGATGGTCGACGACAAGGGCAACCGTGTCATCACCGATGTACAGACCCGGGAGGAACTCTACTCGGGCCCGGAGGTCGGGAGAGCGGCAGACCTGCTGATCGCCGAGCACGACGAATCCGTCTGGTTCTACTACTCAGAGGGGGCCATCCCAGACGTCGTCTTCGAGGAACCCGGGTGGGCCAGTGGAAACCACAAGGCCAACGGCATCTTCCTGGGACACGGGCCCTCCTTTGCGCAGGGCCTGCAGGTGGAGGACCCCAACATCATCGATGTCTTCCCTACCCTCCTGGCCATTCTGGGAATCCCGATTCCCGATGACCAGGATGGGCGGGTGCTCCGGCACACCTTTCGCGAGGGTTTTCGTCCCCAGGTGCTCTGGAAGGAAGCCCAGGGCTACATCGCTGCCCGGGAAAGCGCCTTCTCCGACGAGGAGCGGGCCGAGATCGAGGAGAGGCTCCGAGGCCTGGGCTACCTCCAGTAAATAAGGCTGAAGGCTGGACACGGTCGCGAGACCAAGTTTCGGCAGGAACACATGTCGACAGCAAAGACCAGTGCGGGGCGGTGGGGGGGCGAGGACATCGGGCGCGAGCTCTGGCTGCCCGTGCTGGTGGTCGCGCCGTTGGCCTTTCTGCTGGTCTATGGCGGGCCCCACTACATGGTCGGGTTTGCCATCCTGGCCATGTTCGGGATGCTCTTCCTGGCGAACACGCGCGGGTTCATCCTCTTGTTCCTGGTGCTCATTGCCATGCGGGACTGGGTCGCTGGCGGTGAGCGGATCGACATCGGCCTGTTGACCTTCGATCTGGGGGGCCTGGTCAACATCATCACCACGCTCATCGGGGTGGTGTACTTCCTGGTGCTCTGGCGAAACCCGTTCAAGGGCCGTTCCCTGACCTGGCCCTACCTGATCTTCTGGAGCCTGTTCGCCATCTCCCTGCCCTGGGCGCCGGACTTTCGGCAGGGAATTCGGTTTGTCACCCGGTTGCTGGCCCCCTTCGTGACCTACCTGATCGTCTCGGACCTGCTGGACCGGGTGATGGTTCGGGGCGTGCTTCGTGCCCTGTACATCTCGAGCATCATCCCGATCACCTATGGCCTCTGGGAGTTGACCACCGGGACCGGGAACACGGTGACCACCGGTTTTGTGCGCGTCCAGAGTTGCTTCCACCACCCTGCCCACTTCAGCATGTACCTGCTGTTCATGTTTTGCCTGTCGTATGCGACCTTCCTGGACAAGCGAACGGTGAACCGCGCCCCCTGGCTCCTCTACATCGGGGCCATCCTGCTTCTGCTGATGAGCACCTACACCCGCATCAGTTGGATCGCGACCCTGGTGTGTTTCATCTACCTCTCCTGGGCCTACGGGAAGACCCGGTACCTGATCTCTGTGGGGCTGGTGGGGTCCATTGTCCTGCCGATCTACGCCAGACCTCTGCTCGAGCGAATGCTCGAGATCGACTACGTCCTCGGTTCCCACAACCTTTTGGACCGGTCCAATTCCATTGGCTGGCGGCTCTTCTTCTGGACCCACCTCATCGATGACTGGAAACTGCAGCCCTGGTTCGGGTACGGGACGGGTTCCAGCATCGTGTTCGGACGAGAACTGATGGGGGTCTGGACCAGTCCCCACAACGGATATCTGCGGGTGCTCTACGAGACCGGCCTGGTGGGTCTGATCGCCTTTACCTGGGTCCTGATCACCATGATGCGCCAGGCGTTTCGCCTGCTGCGGACCAAACTGGACGATAGCGTCAAGCTGATCAGCCATGTCTACGTGACGATGACGATCAGCTACATCATCCTCAACATCACGGACAACATTCTGGAGTACTACGAGGTGGCCATCTACAACTGGGCCATCCTCTCCCTCGTGGAGTACAGCAACCGCGTGGCGGCTGCCAAGGGACTGATCGACTCCGAGGATTTCGAAGACGTGCAGGCGGTGGCGGAGGACGAGGAGATGCCCATCTTTGTGGATGTCTGGGACGAGGACCTGGACCCCCAGGAGGCCTGATGGAGCTCTTTTCCCACCTGGCCTGCCCCGGGTGCCGGGGCCCCCTTGCCGAGGGTGAGGGACACCTCCGATGCGTCTCCTGTGACGCCACCTTTCCGGCGGCCCTTGGCGGGTACGATCTCCGTCCAGGGGCCGAGGACGCCAACAAGGCCACCCAGGCAGATATCTACGACGAACGGTTGGGAGAACTTTCCAACTTTGACCATCCCCACAACCTGACGTTGTTCACCGAGCGTCGATGGCTGACCGCCCTGAACCTCACCGAGGGTGACCGGGTGCTGGAGTTGGGGGGACACCGCTCGGGCGCCCTTCCCTACCTCGAGAAGAAACACGGCATTCGGGGATCTGGGGTCGACATCTCTCCCCACTGGGTGGCGGAACAGAACCGGCTGGCCCGACTTCGGAATGCGGACACCTGGTGGATGCTGGGGGATGCGGAGCACCTCCCCTTCACCCAGGGTCGGTTCGCAGCCATGGTCTCTTTTGACGTGTTCGAACATGTCTCTGATCTCTCGGCGGCTCTGAGCGAGGCTCACCGGGTGCTCCAACCCGGTGGCGAATTGCTCGCCCATCTGCCTGTAAATGACGTCTCCGTTTCCCTGGACGGACTGCAGAAGATCTTCACCGAGGAGGCCTGGCGTGCCCGGCAGTTGCAGGTCGGGCATGACCGGGACCGGATGGCAACCTGGCCCCAGGTTCGGGAGGCCGCGGAAGCCGTGGGTTTCCGGATCGACTGGGACATGCGCTTCAACGTCTGGGTTCAGCCATTCCACGATCACCGATTCATGGCCTGGTTGGGCAAGGCCCGAAAGCGTTGGGCTCCTTCCGCCACCAACCCGACCCAGGAACCCGCGACCACGGTCCAGGGTCCTTCGGGCTTCCAGAAGGCCTACAGTCGCTTCGCTGTACCCGTGGTTCGCGCACTTGCCCTTCCGGACCGGCTCGCGGGGGCCATGGGCGTGGGGGGTAGCGTGGCCTTTCGGGCTGTGCGGACCTGAGGGATCAGCGACACTCCACCCGTGTCCAGGGGCTGGTGCCAGGAAGTTCGAACACTGCGGCTCCCCCCTGGGTCCCGGTCTTGAACACCTTTCCGGGTTCCCCATCGGGACCGAGTGCGTTCATCTGGGCCTTGCACGGCATGTCCAGCTGCACCGTACCCAGGACAGGCTCCAGGAGAACGGGTCCCCCACCCCACTGGAGGAGTCGACGACCGCTGGACGACCAGGATTGCCCACTGTGTTCCATGCCTGCCGTGGAGACGACCAGCACACTGCGGGCCTCTCCGAGTGGTTCCCCGTCCTCGCTGACCACCCAGATAGCCGCCGGGCGATCCACCTCGATCTGGACATGAACCCCGTCAAAGGTGCCGAAGTCTCCGACCACGGCCTCCAGGTTGGGGGTGGAAACCGTGAGAACACCCTCTTCCCAGTTCGGACGGACAGCTTCGGGTTCGGGCGATGCTGGAAGGGGTTCCTCCAGGTGACCATAGGAGGTCCGCAACCTGTGGGTGAGAGCCGTCTCCAGGTCCCCATGGCCCCAATCCTGGTTCTTGGGGCGGACAGTGAGGGACTCCACCGCTGCCGCCCGGTTCAAGTGTCGGATGGCAATGGCTTCGGGGACATCCAGAGCCCCGGACAGAAAGAGTTGCCCGGCCACACCGGCCTGGCTCCAAAAGGCGCTGGAGGCCCGCAGGTCAAAGATGCCTCCCAGTCCACTGGGCGTCTGAGAAAAGGCCTCGTGACTGTAGGCAAACCAGACCACGGCATCAATGCCTTGCACTGCGCCCAGGGCGGCCCAGATCAAGGGCGCCTCGTAGGCGTAGGGATTCGGAAAGGGGTGGTTGAGCTCGCTCACGACCAGGGGCAGACCTTCGATGCCCCAGCCCACGCGTTCTGGAAGTCTCTGCGTCCAGGGTGAACTCACCGCGGAGTCTCCCCGCTGGTGTTTCCGCTGGACCATGGGGTCCCAGTAGACGTGGAGGTCGGCCAGGTCCTGGTGCTGCTGCAGGCGATCACTGGCCGGCCGTCCCCAGAGAATGGAACCGGCCAGGGGCGCCTCGATCCCCAGGTCCTCCCGGAGCCAGCGACGCATGCGCTTGTACCAGGCCCGTTCCAGACCGGCGTAGAAGACGTAGAGGTCCTTGACCCGCTGGACCGGCCAGTCCTCGGTCCAGGAACGCTGAATGGGCGACCGGGCGACCGACGCCAGGGCCAGGGTCTCCCCGATCTCCAGACCCTCGTGAGGTCCCCCGGACCAGGCTTTCATCAGGTGAGCGTCGTCCTTGTACTTCTCCTCCAGCCAGGCATTCCAGAGCGCGTCCAGTTGCCGCCGATGGACCCGGTGGAGTCGTTCCAGGCTGCCCCCGAGCCAGCCGGCCACCAGGCTGTTCTCGTTGGTCATCTCGAACCAGGCCACGCCTGGCTCCTGGGTGTACGACAGGCCTGTGTAGGGGTTCACCCGGTCGTACAGCGCCTTGAACCAGGCGCGGTGAGCGGCCTCTTGGTCCTTTTCGAAGAAGGTGACGTACTTGTGGCCCCCGGGGATTCCTCCTGGGTTTTCGATCCCTTCCCCGGCCAGGTACTGTCGTCGGGTGGGTCCCTCGAGCACAAGGTAGACCCCGCGAGACAGGAGCTCGGCGGCGAGGCGATCCAGTCGATCCACCATCATGGGATCGAGCATGGGACCTCCACTTCCCCGGTCCGGGTGCAGCAGGGAGACACCGCTGGCAGCGTCCAGGTGGTGGAGCCGCACCAGGTTGAATCCTGCGCCGGCGAGTTCCTGGGCAAGCCTGGGTGCGTCCTCGACCTCCGGTAGCGCTGAGGCGCCGACCAGGTTGATTCCCCAGAATCGGGCGGCCGTTCCGTCGGCAAAACAGAGGTGGTCCCCACACCGGGTGACTGCGCCGTGCTGACCCGCGGGTGCCTCCAGGTTGACTGCGCCGGGAAGGGACGGTGCCCAGGGCAGATCGAAGGGGTACCAGTCCTCCCTGGAGACCGATGCCGGCTGGACAGTCATGGGATGAGGGGACTGGACGACGGCCAGATCCACCACGGCCAGGGGGTGGGGCCCACGACGGCGAATCTCCACCTCGGCCAGGGGGGCTGGCCCGGTGGTGGTCAACAACAGGTTGGTGATGACCACCGGCTTGCCCTGGGTGCCAATGCCCACCCATTCGGACCAGGCCTGGTCGCCGGTGCGGAGACTCCAGGGCTGCCAGATATCGGATCCGAGATTGGCCACCAGGCGTTCCTCGTGCCCGTTCTCCCAGCGCTGGATGACGTCGGCCACGGCACCTCGCGTGCCCACCGGTGCGAAGCTCACCCAGCTGAGCACCAGCTGATCAGCCTCCCCGGGTGAGGGCAGGATCAGTCCCTCTTCACCCACCAGCATGCAGTCGGGACCAAACCAGCCCACCCCCTCGCCCCTTGCCAGCTGGACGTGCGGCTCTGGACCAGGCTGGTCGCCGAAGCAGTCATGGGGCGGCGCCGCCAGGGCTGTGGTGAGCAGCGCCCAGATCATGAACGGAACCGAGCGGGAAGTTTTTCGCGAACTGCCTGCAGGACGACCCGGTCATCCTCGTCCAGACCCAGGAGCACCAGGAAGCCCCAGTAGGTGGTGAGGATGGCCATGCCCACCAGGCCAACGATGACCAGTGCAGGCCACTGAGAGATCCAGTGTCCGACTGCCAGGCCGACAAGGGCTGCAGGCACGCCGGCCACCAGGGGCCGGAGCATGGACCGGGAGAAGGGGTGAATCCCCAGGTGCCACCGGATCTGAACCAGGGCCAACCCCCCGTTGAGCAGCAGTGCCGAAGCATTGGCCACCGCGGCCCCTGTGGGCCCCCAGGTCGGGATGAGCCAGGCGGAGATGCCAAGGTTCACCGCCACCGCCGGAATCCCGTTGTAGAGCACATACCGCTGGTTTCCGCTCATCATGAGCATGTAGTTGACTCCCCCAGCCATCACGACAGGCACATAGGCCACCGCGAGGACCTGGAGCGCTGGCACGGCCTCCAGGCGACCATTGGGGAAGATCTGGATCACGGCCTCTGGCACCAGCAATGCCCCCAGGCAGAGAGGCACCGCGAGAACGAGGGACCAGCGGGCCACGGTGCGGTAGAGACTGCCGAGTTCCTCCTCCTTTCCCTGGTGGTGGAGGCTGGCGATCAGGGGGGCAAAAATACCGTTCAGCGCCGTCACTCCCACTGCCAGGAGGGGGGCCAGGATGGCCACAGGCCCATAGATGCCCGCGGCCTCCATCCCATCCAGTCGCGCCAGCATGAGCTGATCAAGCCAGACGTAGAGGGCGTGAATCATCGTGTAGGCCAACAGCGGCGCTGCAAATGTCAGGAGTTCCCGGCTGTCCGCCTGGCCAGGCTGCCGGGGATCAGCCATCGAGGGGCGCAGGCGAACCAGGGTGGCGACGGCAAGGGCTGCCCCAATCGCCATGGAGGCATCGTAGGCCCACAGAACCCCGTCCAGTCCCTGCTGCCCCAGCACGGTAAACAGGCCCACCCCTGCCATGAAGGCCAGTGGCCAGGCCACCTGCAGAATCAAGGCCTTGGGCCACATGATCAGCAGGCCCTGAGAGGCGCTCGCCGACATCATCCGGATCGACGCCAGTGGCAGGGCCACCGCCAGGATCCGCAGGGCATTCGGGAGCCCCACAGGCGAGAAGAAGTAGGCCCCGATGGGGTCCGCCAAAACCCAGAGGCCGATGCCCAGGAGGAGCCCTGCGCCCAGGGACCAGGTCTGAGAGGTGCGCCATGCGCCTGCCGTCCGCGCTGGATCCTGGTCCGCTTCTCCCTGGGAAACGAACCGGACCACGGCGTTCTCCAGGCCCAGGTAGGCGACCAGGAATCCGATCTGGAGCACCCGCTTGCAGGTGGTGTAGACGCCGTATTCGGCGGTGGTGAGCACCCCGTTGATCAGGATCTCGTTGAGCAAAATGAGCACGGTGCCCGCGAGGGTGGCCGGGAGCAACACCCCTGCCCCCCTGGCAACCGTCTTGACGTTCTGCTCCCTTTCCACAGCGGAGTGCATTATCCCCGCGCGGTGTCATCCTCCCCTCTCAAGATCCTCCAAGTCTCCCGGGTGTACTGGCCGAACCTGGGTGGCATCGAGAAGATCGCCCAGGGGCTCGCCGAGAACCTCGTGGCCCGGGGGCACGCCTGCGACGTTGTCACCCTCGATCGCGCCTTTGAGGATGGTCGGGATCTGCCTCCCTACGACTTCCTCAATGGTGTGAACATCTACCGGATCCCCTACCGGGGCAGCACCCGGTACCCGCTGGCACCCCGGGTCTGGAAGTTCGCCCACCGCTATGACCTGGTCCATGTCCATGCGGTCGACTTCTTGCTGGACTGGATGGTGTTGAACAGGGGGCGTCATGGCAAGCCCGTGGTCCTGTCTACCCACGGTGGCTTCTTTCACACCGCCGCACACATGGCGCTCAAGAAGCTGTGGTTTCGCACGTTGACGCCGCTCACCCTCCGAGGCGTGGACCGGGTGCTGTGTTCGTCGGAACACGACCTGGAACTCTTCGAACAGGTCAGCAGCCGCTGCGAGTTGGCCCGGAATGCCGTGGACCTGGAGGTCTATGCCCGGCTCCAGAACGTGCCAGAGGCTGGCCAGTGGATCGTGGTCGGTCGCCTGGACGTCCACAAGGGAATCGGACAGCTGTTGGAGACTCTGGCCCTGGTCCGGGACCGGGATCCCAGGCCATTTACTCTCCGGGTGATCGGCCCTGAGGTGGTCGACGGCCTGGTGGCGAGGCTCGAGGCCCAGAGGGATTCGCTGGGACTCACGGACCGGGTTCGCTTCGAGGGCCGGATCCCCCTGGAAGACCTCCACGAAGCCGTTCGTACCGCCGAGCTCGGGCTGTTTCCTTCCGAATACGAGGCTTTTGGCATCTCGGTGGTGGAGGCGATGGGGGCAGGTGTGGTCCCGGTGCTCAATGACATCGGGCCCTTTCGCCACTTCGTGACCGAGGGAACGAACGGATTCCTGGCGGACTTCCAGGATCCCCAGGCCTCGGCGGAAGCCATCCTGAAGGCACGGGACCTGGGGGAACGTCGGCAGGCGGTCAGCGCTGCGGCCCGGGCCAAGGCCATGGAATACGGTTGGGACCGCACGGTGGATCGATTCGAAGATCTCTACCGAGATGTTCTGGAAAGGCGTGATGACTGAGGGGCGCTACAAGATCTGTTTTCCCTGTTCCTCAGGGGGACACCTGGCCCAGTTGTACTGCCTGGACGACTGGTGGAAGGAACACGACCGCTTCTGGGTGAGCTTCAAAAAGCCGGATGCGGTGTCGCTCCTGTCGGATGAGCGCACCTATTGGGGCTTCTTCCCGACCAATCGCAGTCTGTGGAACCTGTTTCGCAACACCATCATGGCGTTCTGGGTCCTCGCTCGGGAGCGTCCCGACATCATCATCAGCAATGGTGCGGGGTTGGCCGTTCCCTACTTCTGGCTGGGCAAGGTGTTGTTTGGCTGCCGCACCGTCTACATCGAGGTCTACGACCGCATCGACAGTTCGCCCCTGACCTCTCGCCTGGTCCAGCCGGTTCTGGACCAGATGGTCATCCAGTGGGAGGACCAGCGCACCTTCTACCCAGGCGCCGTCAACCTGGGGCAAGTCCTGTGATCCTGGCGACCGTCGGTACCCACGAGGATCCTTTCGATCGCCTTCTCCAGGAGTTGGATCGCCTGGTCGAGGAGGGCCTGGTCACCGAGCCTGTTTTCTGCCAGTCGGGCTACTGCACCTACGAGGCCCGCCATGTGACCTGCGCCCGTCAGCTTCCCTTCGACGAGCTCCAGCAGAAGATGCGGGAGGCCCGCGTGGTGATCACCCACGGGGGGCCGGCCACCATCATGCAGGCTCTGGCCCACGGCAAGGTTCCCCTGGTGGTGCCCCGACAGGCCGAGTTTGGCGAACATGTCGACAATCACCAGGTTCGCTTCGCCCTCAAGATCAGCGACCGCGTGTTCCCGATTCTGGACATCGCCGAGTTGGGGCCACACATCCAGGACTATGAGGCCCGGGTGGCAAAGTTGCCGGAGAGTGTGGACAGCCTGGCCCGTGCTCGGGTCTTCTCCGAACGCATGGCCGAGCTCTGCGACGAGGTGCTCTCCCGGCCCAGGTGGCGCCTGTGGCGTCCGCGGCCCTGAAAATCAGCCAGCCTGGAAGTCGGTGACCTCGGTGATGTCCAGTTCCAGGACCTTGTGCAGGTAGTGGCGAAGGAGGGCCTGCACCATGGTTGCTGGCAGGAGGATGCGTTCACGCATCAGGTCCTCTCTCACCGTCTCTACCAACCCCTCTTCGGCGAGTTCGGGCTGGCGACAGATGGCATGACGAGCTGCCTGGATACCGGCCTTGGCGATCCGTGGGGCAAGGCTCATTCCCTGGTCGGCCAGTTCCGAGCAGACCTCGTGGACGATCCGGTCCAGGCTGAGAAGCAGGGCGTCCCTCGTCCGAAAGGTCGGCTCGTTTGCCCCTGGTAGCCCTGGAATACGCATCCTTCCTACAGCGTGCCTCAGGATTCCCCGGGGTGCCTGCTAAAGGGGCGAAGGAATGTCCGCTGCGATCTCCAGATCTCCCTTGCCACACGGCACCAACAGGACATCGAGCAGTGACTCACAGCCCTCAGGGCAGTTCCCGGCCTGGTAGCAGCCCATTGCGGCGCGCGGGCAGGTCCCGGCCTCGACCAGCATCTCGTAGCTTCCAGGAAGAACGCGAGGGAAGTGCACGCCGCCCTTGCTGACATCTCGATTCGCCTCCGGGGTCCCGTTGGCGCCGAATAGGGAGGCCCTCATCCGAACGCCTGGGGCAAGCTCAGGAGCGATGATGAGCACCGGTCTGGGTTGGTCGTTGTCATTGGCCTGGACCGGAATGACGAGGTTCTGCTCTCCGTTCCCTGATTCCACCGTACGGGTGACCCGAGCCGCGGTGCAGCAGAAGGGACACTTTTCCCCGGGGCAGTAGGGAGGGCCACAGCCCTTGCCGCTGGTCACATGGACGTCTGCCGGTCCCACCTGCACCCCGGCAAAATAGAAGGAGGTGCCCATGGACTGGGTGGGCAGTTCTCCGTTCATGGTGACCTTGTTGATGGCCGTCGGGTCCTCACTGTTCACGATCAGCCGCACTGGTCGCGTCGTGGCTCCCATGAACTGTTGGGCATCAAAACCGGCAAACATGACACCCAGTCCTCCCACCAGGGTCAGGAGAAGGGTGGCCAGCATGAATCGAAAAATACCCCTCTGGAGGTTGGAGAGGCCGCGCGTTCCGTGGGCGAGCACACGCTCCGTGTGACTGACCGCATCGCGGAAGCTCGCAGCATCCGCAAAACGACGGCGCGGTTTGAGTGCAGTGGCCCTCCTGACCAGTTGCCTGACAGGCTGTGGATAGGCAGGTCCGGGATCCAGATCCGCCCTCCGCAGCTTGTCACGGACCATCCAGGTGGGGACATCCCCCTTCTGTTCGCTGGGCATGTGTGCCCGGTCCCCGGACAGACACTCGTACATCGTCACGCCCAGGGCATAGAGGTCCCATTGAATCCCCGTGGCGCTGCCGTCCCGGTGAACCTCGGGTGGCAGGTAGGGAAAGATCTCCGATGAGGGCGTCTCCGACACCTGTAGGGGCTGTTGCGCCTCCTGGAAGTCGAGGAGCTTGACCTTTTCACGCCAGAAGACGATTCGATGAGGCTGGAGTTGCCAGTGATGAATCCCCTGAGAGTGGGCCAAGTCGAGCGCATCGGCGATCATCCGGCCCATTCGCAGGACGTCCACCAGTTCGACGACACTGCCCTCCAACTTGTTCTTGAGATTGTCCCCGCCGGCCAATTCCGTGACCAGCCAACCCTCGCCGGGATGGACCTCGAAGATCTGCAGACAGGCGGGGTGGTTCAAACACGCGAGGAGTTCGGCCTTTCGCCGCACCCGTTCAACGGGCATCCCGTTTTCAGGATCGGTCACATAGAGCAGACCCCGGGACCCGGTGGCCACGTGGCGACAGACGAAGGCAGGCGAATTCTCGTACCGGCCCACGACCGCCCAGGAGCCGAAACGCTCCCCCTGACGGATCATGGTGACTGCCGCCTACCAGGCAACCTGGACAAAGCCCCGCAGGGTGCTGTTGGGAACCGCCGGGTCCTTGTACTCCTGGCGGTGCACCAGGGCTGCGCCAGCCTGGAGGCGGTCCTCGGCAAGGTGTGCGGTGAACCCGACAGAGGCCATGGCGATCTCCCCTCCATCTGTCTCGGTGTCATCGTCAAACCACTCCAGCCGGATCGCAGGCTCCCACATGTCCTTGAGGGTATAGCTGACGTGGAGGACACACCCGTCGCGTAGCGTGGGTCGAAGGACATCCGGCTGATCGATGGTGGTGTTGCTGGGCGCGATGCGGGCCGCCTGGACATCGAGCAACACCGCCAGGCCAGACACCCGAAGGCCCAGGTCCACGCCAAAGATGAGTTCCTGGGTGGCCGTGTCCCAGTTGTACGCCACGTTGCCTCCCACCGAGAAGGACAGCTCGTCGACCGTGCCGAAGGTCTGGTAGGTGTTGGCGGGGCCTCGGTCATAAGAGATCCGGGTCACTGCCAGAACCCCCGGATTCTCATCGCCCGCCAGGCTGGCGTTGCCGTTGAACAGGCCGGCTTGCACGCGAAGGCCCATGGCATCGCCGTCCATCACCAGGCCCACATCGCGGTCCGGCGTGATGTGGTTGGCGATCACCGAGCGTTCGCCCAGAGCCAACTGGCTGCTGGAGACCGCGTTGTCTCGCCCGAAGGGGACCTTCATGAGCCCGGCCCGAGCATCCAGGTTCGGGTGGAGCGAGTAGCCGATGCTGGCGTCGATGATCTCGATGCCGCTGCGGGTGTCGATGCCATCGAAGCCGGACCCGTAGCCCATGCCGACCCGGTAGCTGATCTCGCCCCAGTCTCCATCCAGCCCGATTCGCGCTCGTCGGATCTTGAACCCGATGTCGTCCTCGGGGTCCCCGTAGCCGGCAGAATCCGCCTGGGGCGTCTGGTCCTGGTCCCACGCGATTCCCCACACCTGGACGAGTCCATAGGGGGTGCTGTGCTCGGCCAGGTGCTGAATCAACTCAGGGGCTGCTGGTGGTGGCAGGAGCGGGATCGCCTTCGCCTCGGGATTCGGGGCTGGCCGCGCGGCAGCCTGGTCCATTTCCCCTGCCTCCTGGCTGGGCAGTTCTGACGGGGCGGGGTCAGCCTCCCCCTCCGAACCTTCTGTCGGCGGGACCTCGTCGTCGCCACCGTCCATCGCCTCCGAGGGGGAGTCGCCTCCGGGTTCCTCCGGGGGTTGGGCCTCCTCTGAGGGAGGGGCTCCCTCTTCGGCTGACGGCGTTTGGGTCTCCTCGGGAGGAGTTTCGTCCGGGGCGGTCTCTTGGGCCCAGGCCCCGGTCAGACAGGACAGCAGAAGCAACATGGCAACCTCGATGCGACCCGGCTTATAACGCAACCGTGAAACCACAGAACGTCGCTTCCGGAAGCCTTCTCCTCTCCCTCCTGGCGACGGGCTGTGAACCTGTCACGGACACCGGCAGGGTCACAGCCTTTGAGTTGACCTCCCTCGCCGAGGGGGTCGGTGGGCCCAAGGCCATCGCTCTTCCCGCAGCGGGTGATCGCCCTGGTGACTTCATCATGGCCAACGACCGCATCAAGATCGCGGTGCTGGGTGGCCACACCTCGATGGGGCCTGGAATCTATGGCGGGTCCATCGTCGATGCGGACCGGGTCCGGCGGGGAACCCAGTGGGCGGACGGTGCTGGAAATGACCGGTTGGCCGAAATCATTCCCACGGTCAACCTGAACGTGGCCGGCGCGGTTCTCCAGGAGCACGTGGAGGTCCTGGCGGACGGATCCGATGGCGAGGCCATCGTGAGGGTCTCGGCGAGCGCAGACCCGTTCATCGGCATGCTCCAGGCTCTCTGGTCCCTCTTGAGGACCCCGAATTTCTACCTGGTCACCGATTACATTCTTCGACCGGACCAGGACTTCGTGACCTTGCGAACAACCGCGACGGTCATGGCTGACGGCATCACGCCTGCGACCGAGGGCACTGTCCTTCCCGGCGAAGACGACACCCTGCCCGTCGTGGACATGGCCCTTGGGGGTGGGATCGCCCTGGGGGACTTCTACCTGCAGGGCGGCAGTGTCGATGTCTTCGTCCCGGGCGTGGGTTTCGATGAGGAAACCGAGATTCAGGAGCTTGCTGCCGCCGGTCGCAACCTGATGACGGAGCCCATGGCCCTCGACTTCGTGGCCGGCACTTCCCACGGGGTCTCCTACGCCATGGCAGCCCTGGACGGGGCCCTTCACATTCCCCTGTTCACCAGCAGCCAGACGGTGGCAATGGGGGCTGGAATGCAGCCGACCTGCGAGGACAGTGGGTGCGAGGCCTCCTTCGAAGCCGGGTCGGCCTTCACCTATGAGCGTGTCTTTGCGATCGGGCATGGAGACGTGGGGTCTGCCCTGGATGCCGTCTACGTGGCCCGGGGCACAGCCACGGGCGAGGTGTCCGGCTTCGTGGTCGAGGAATCCACCGCGGACCCGGTGTCCGGGGCCAAGGTCTTCGTCTATGAACCGGGTGCGGATCGGCCCTACTCCCAGTGGACCACCGACGTGCGCCTGGATGACACCCTGGTGGATGGCAATTTCGGGGGAAGCCTGCCTCTGGGGCCCTGGGAGTTGGTGGTGCATGAGCAGGGCCGGGTGACCGGTGAACGGATTGCCATCAGGGTCTCGCGAGATGAACCGGTGGAGCTGGTGCTCACGGCTCGTCGTTCCGGAGATGTGAGCTTCCATGTGCGGGACGAGACGGGCTTGCTGACGCCTTCAAAGGTCACGGTCTTTCCTGCGGTCGGCCAGGGAGTGGTGCGAGACCCGGTGTTGGGAGATGGCTACATTCCCGGCAGTCCCGAGGCTGTCATCTTCCTTGGCCACGGTGAGGGGGACCTGCAGCTTCCGCCCGGGGACTACGAGGCCTGGGCTTCTCGCGGGATCGAGTACGAACTCGACGTGGAGCCCTTCACCGTTCGCAACGGGCAGTACACAACCGTCCAGTTGGCAGTTGCCCGCTCCATCGACAGTTCTGGATGGATCAGCGCGGACCTGCACGTGCACAGCGATCCCAGCCATGACTCCGGGGTCCGGCCCTCGGAGCGGGTCGTCACCATGGTCGCCGAGGGAGTCGAGTTTCTCCTGTCCTCGGACCATGACTTCATCCTGGACTTCGCCCCGGTCATCGAAGACCTGTCCCTGGAACCCTGGATCACATCGACCGTGGGGCTGGAAGTCACCCCCATCGAGGTGGGCCACTACATCGGCTTTCCCCTCCGCCACGACTACCTGGAAGAGGCAGGGGGAGCCTTTGACTGGTCGGGGATGACGCCCCGGGAGATCCGGGAGAGTCTCATCGAGGCGGGAGAGGTCGGGGCCGAGGTGGCTACCATGGTTGCCCATCCCCGAGACGGAATCCTGGGCTACTTCGACCAGTTCGGGTTCACCCCCTACGAGGGGACGCCCTACGCACCGGTGGTGAGCATCCCGGTCACCAGCACCGCTGCCGACTACAACATCTTCACCCCCGCCCAGTTCGATCTCGACTTCGACGCCATCGAGGTGTTGAACGGGAAGCGGTTCGAACTCATCCGCACGCCGACGCAGCCGGAGCTCGACCAGTACCTCCTGGATGAATCCACCAGTGGGTACGACATCATCGAGCGGACCCTCGAGGAACAGGCCGACCTCATCGCCGGTACCTACACCCTCGGCCATGGGATCGAAGGCCATGTCGACGACTGGTTCAGCCTTCTGAACCTCGGCTACCGGTTGACCGCCCTGGGCAACTCCGACACCCATGGGAAGACCAAGGTGGAGGCGGGTTGTCCCCGCAACTTCATCGAGTCTGGCACCGATGAGCCGGCCTATCTGGACGCGGCCGAGGTGGCTTTGGCGGTCAAGGAGCACCGCGTGGTGGCCAGCTATGGCCCCTTCATTCGCTTCTGGGCGGACGGGCAGTCCATTGGCAGCGAGATCGTCGCTGATGGACCTGTGGAACTGGCCGTGGAGATCCAGTCTCCGACCTGGTTCGACGTGGACCGGGTGGAACTCTACGAGAACGGGACCCTGGTTCATGTGTGGGAGGGGCTGGCCCCGAACTCCGATGTCCTGAACCTCTCCGACTCCCTGATGGTGGAGCCGACAGAGGACAGCTGGTACGTCGTGGTGGCCCTGAGCGATGACAGCCTGGCGCCGCTGTTCACCCCGGTGGAATGGCCTGCGATTCAACTCCAGGACCTGGTGATCGAGGCCCTGGGAAGTGTGGAAGCCGTGGGGTCCCTCCTGGGATCAGCCGTGCAACAGCCCCGTACCTTTCCCACGCACCCCTATGCGATCACGAACCCCATCTGGGTGGATGTGGATGGCACGGGTTGGGAGCCTCCGGGACTCCCGGACTGGCTGGTGCCTCCGGAGGAACCGGTCAGCGAGGACTAGCGCCGGGCAACAGGCCACCCACCACGTTCGCTCGCTCGATCACCGGGACACCGTCCCAGAAACGGACCTCGACGAAGTGGAGGGGTGCACAGCGCAGGCGCCCGATGCCATGGGCCGTGGCCCCCAGCACCCAGGCGACGTAGCTCCGGATCGGGCCACCGTGGGTCAGGATTCCGATGGTGTCGTCCGGGCAGGCAGACCTGGCCCGTTCCACGGCCCCCACCACCCGTTGCTGAACCTGGGCGTAGGACTCTCCACCGGGGAATTGAAATTCATCGGGGTTGGCCAGCCACCGGTCCCAGAGGGTGGAGTCCTCGGCGTGCAGGGTCTGTAGATCGCGACCCTCCAGCTCCCCGTGGTTCGTCTCACGCAGGTCGGGATCCGTCTTGAGAGGACGTCCAGGAAAGAGGGATTTCGCGCTGTAGACCGCACGAGACAGGTCGGAACTGACCAGGTGGTCCAGATCGGGCCCTTCCCATCGAATGCCATCCAGCGGTTTGGCCTCGGCATCGCTGTGGCCGTAGAGGACGCCTC
This sequence comes from uncultured Enterobacterales bacterium, assembly GCA_964567625.1. GTDB lineage: Bacteria > Myxococcota_A > UBA796 > UBA796 > CAJQPC01 > CAYFPX01. The sequence continues at coordinate 26,697 of CAZMNK010000029.1, forward strand.
GCCAGGACTCCTGGACCGGGCCGTGGCGGATGAGCAGGACGGTCCCATTGCCGACACCGCCCTTCGGCACCTCGTGGCGAGGCATCAGGAGCTCACCCGTTGTGCCTTGCCTCGAGCCAACGTTCTGCCTCGAGGGCCGCCATGCAGCCGCTGCCCGCAGCCGTCACCGCCTGGCGGTAGACATGGTCCTGGACATCGCCCGCCGCAAAGACCCCTTCGATCTGGGTCGCCGTACTGTCCGGGGCGGTGACCAGGTACCCGGTCTCGTCCGTCTTGAGCCAGTCCACAAAGGGTTGGCTGTTGGGGATGTGCCCGATGGCCAGGAAGAACCCGGTCAGAGGAATGTCCCGCTCTTCACCGCTCTTGTTGTCCCGCACCCGGATGCCCTCCACAGCGTTCTCTCCGAGCACATCGACCGTCTCTGTGTTCCAGAGGACCTCCAGCTTCTCGTTGTCGAAGACCCGACGCTGCATGATCTTGGAGGCCCGGAGCTGGTCACGGCGCACCAGCAGGTAGACCTTCGAGGCAAACTTGGTGAGAAAGGTCGCCTCTTCTGCGGCTGAGTCCCCGCCGCCGACGACGGCGACCACCTGGTCCCGGTAGAAGAAGCCATCGCAGGTCGCACAGGCGGACACACCATGTCCCTGGAGGCGGATTTCATTGGGAAGCCCGAGGTACCGGGCAGAGGCGCCGGTGGCGATGATGAGGGTCTGAGCCCACCCTTCACTTCCGTCGGTGACGTAGTGGTAGGGCCATTCGCTCAGGTCCACCCGCTCAACGCTTTCGTAGATCACCCGGGTACCAAACCGCGTGGCCTGGTTCTTGAACATCACCATCATGTCCGGCCCCATCACGCCGTCGGGAAAACCCGGGTAGTTGTCCACGTCGGTGGTGATGGTCAGCTGACCCCCGGGCTGGATTCCCTCGTAGACAACGGGTTCCAGGTCCGCGCGGGCGGCGTAGATTGCAGCGGTCCAGCCAGAGGGGCCTGAGCCGAAGATGACGACCTTTTCGGGGTTCTCGCGGGTGCTCAAGGAGGGTCTCCTGTGGTACTTCCGTGGCAGGCCGGGGTAACCCGCTCGGCAGGCCGGGGTAACCCGCTCGGAGTCAGCGGTGGACGCTCGTTCCCTAATCCTGCAACAGGCGACCCAGGTTGGGTTTGGACAGGTCCGGTTTACCGGGATGTTGCCCACACCTCGTCTGGCCCGTCTTGATGCCTGGCTCGCCAGGGGCTCTCATGGATCGCTGGACTGGTTGGCGAAGCGACGGGACGAGCGGGCAGACCCCCGACTCAGGCTTCCACAGGCTCGCGGGGTGGTGGTGCTGGCCGTGGAACACCATCATCGCTGTCCACCGGATCCGGGGGGCCTGACCGGGCGGGTGGCCCGCTATGCCTGGGGTCGGGACTACCACAACCTCGTGGGAAAGCGGCTCCGTCGCCTCCAGAGACGGCTCAGAGAAGCGGGGGTGGAGAGCTGGGGAGGGGTGGACACAGCGCCGATCCTGGAGAGGGCCTGGGCGAGTACCGCCGGTCTTGGCTTTGGGGGAAAGAACTGTGTGCAGATATGGCCCGGGCGTGGCTCCTGGATGTTCCTCGCCGTCCTGTTCGTGGATGTTGACCTGGAACCGGACGAACCACTCGGGGATCACTGTGGTAGCTGCCGGCGTTGCCTGGATGTCTGCCCCACAGGAGCATTTCGGGGACCTCGCGACCTCCATTCCCCCGACTGCATCGCCTACTGGACCATCGAGGAAAGGGGTCCCATCCCCTTGGAATTGCGGGCAAGATTTGGCCGTTGGGTGTTCGGCTGTGACCTCTGCCAGGAGGTATGCCCCCACAATGTGAGTCCCCCTGATCCAGAAGAGGATGACCTGTTGCCCAGGAATGCCTGGCTCGACCTCCCGGAGATTCTCCAGGCGAGCGATGACACCCTGGAGGAGTGGTTCAGGGGCACTCCTCTTCGACGACCGGGGTCCGATGGACTGAGGCGCAACGCCTGCGTCGTCCTGGGCAACCTGGGACTGGCCGAGGCCGTTCCGGTCCTGGAAAAGGCCATCGATCGGCATTCCCCGATGGTGGCTGAACACGCCCGATGGGCCCTGGGTCAACTCGAGGGTTGAGTCCTCCCTGGTGTGATGTGAGACACAGGGAGGACCCGTCGGTCCAGACTCAGTGGATTCAGGAGGCCACCCGCAGCGAGACGAGAGAAGGCACCACGACCCGCTTCAGCCAGGAAGCCACCTCGGCCATGCCATCGATTCCAATGCGTTGCCCCAGTACACCGCTGTAGTTGGTCGTCCCGTTGATGTCGTAGGTGTAGCGACGTCCCTCTGCGTCCTCCACGAACTCGATGCCGGCGAGATCGATGCCTTCCCTTCTCATCATCGCCAGGTACCTGCGCACCAGCGGGTCCCGCGCGGTGACTGGAGAGGAGGAAAACTTGGAGGTGGGGGCATCGGCGGGGCAGACGCTCCCAGAGGACACCTGGCAGGCATCCGACGGGCAGAGTTCAAAGCCTTCCGTGGTCGCACTTCGCATCGCAAACAGGAAGCGGTCCCCGACGAGTTCCACCCGGGTGATGAAGGGTTCAGGCGCACGAATGTACTCCTGGAGGACCACCTTTCCGTCCGGACCAGGATCAAATTGGTCGGAGTCCAACCAGTTCGCCAACTCCTCCTCGGAGTTCATCAACTGGATGCCGAGTCCCTTTCCACCCTGGTTGTGCTTGGTGATGAATGGCCCAGCAAAGGCGGCAGCCCCACGAAGCAGGCTCTCTCGACCATTGGCCAGCAGTGTTCGCGGGGTGCGGATGCCGTACTTCCGAAGGACGATGTCCTGGCGGAGCTTGGACATCTCAAACTCGAATGCCTGGGAGCCATTGATCACCCGGCGCCCATGGGCCTCCAGCCAGTAGAGCACCTCTCGGGCCAGAACCACCGTGCCGTGGTGGCTGCGGGTGTGGCTGGAAGGTGAGATGCGGTTGAACCAGATGCCCTCTGCAGGGGGTTCGGAAGGGTCCAGCAGGCCCTCGTTGAGCTCGACCAGGCGAACAGGAAAGCCTTCTGCCTCCAGGCCAGAGACCAGGGGCGGAAGCCAGGCGGGGTTTTCGAACAGGAGGTGAACCACGGGAAGAGAATTCGAAGCAGCCATGAGGGGCTCCTCGGGACGATGGATGAAATGAAGGGGCGAATCAGCGCGAAGCAGTCGGGTACGGACCGTCAACCATCAGGACCGGGGAGGCTGTTGTGCTACGACGCGAGACGGTCAGCGCACCCCGATCCAGGTACACGCGCAACAACACGGGGTGTACTCAGGAGTCACGGGGTGGCGATTTGCCTTCACGCCGCCAGTCTTACCGAGTTCCGGACGTTCCGCAACCCCGGTGCCAGGGGGGTCGTCAAACCTCGTTGGCGTAGCGCAGAAACCGGGTGCGGTTTCGGTGATCTGCCTCGGGGTCCACCGGTGCCAGTCCCTCCCGCAGGAGACGGCTGTTGATCATCGTCCGGTTGCGAAGCCGCACATACCCGCGCCCGGGGCCGGTCTCTTCCACCCGCACGAACTTGTGAAGCGTCAGTTCCTGCAGGCGGGATCGACAGGGCTCGGTGGCGAGGGGTTGGCCCAGACCCTCCAGGTGAATTCGCCGGCCATCCGCGAGCTCCACCTGGATCGGTCCGAGCACCGCTGTCACCTTGACCTCGTCCCCGTGCCTGGGTCGCCCGACCTGGTCCAGGGCGATGGCGCTGCCGTAGAAGGCGGGCCCATCGTCGGCCTTGCGACTTCGCTGCCCATCCTCACGCAGGCTGTATTGGGTGAGACCGGGGCCGATGCGGCGCTCCATGACCGATTGGAAGTCCGCGTTCAGTTCGTATCCCCACCCCTCGCGTCCCAGTGACTGGGCGACGGCCAGTGTGGTGCCGGAGCCGGCAAATGGGTCCAGTACCCGCTCTCCCCGCTTCGTGTACATGCGAACCAGGCGGCGGGGCAATTCCCGGGGAAACATGGCGTGGTGATCCCCCATTCGTTCGCCTGGGAACACCCAGTGACCGGTGAACCAGCCCTGGACCTCGGCTTCCACAGGCACCGGCAGACGGGGGCCGGGCCGGCGGAGGAGCAGGATGAACTCGTAATCAAGCTTGAGAACGCCATTCCGGGGAAAGGGGTAGCTGCCCATCACGGCCCCGCCCCCGGAGGAGTTGCAGGTGGAGACCTTGCGCCAGATGACAGTTCCTTCGTACTCCAGGCCCAGATCGAGCATGGTGGCGAGAACCCGTTCCCGGATGGGGAGCACCCGATACCGGCCATAGGTCTTCGCCCGGGTGTACTGGTCCCCGACATTGATGGCGGCGATGCCACCAGGGCGAAGGGTCCTGGCGGATTCGGCCCAGACCGCGTCCAGACCTGCCAGGTAGCTCTCGTAGTCCTGGTCGTACCCCAATTGACCGGCGGTGCCGTAGTCCTTGAGCTGCCAATAGGGCGGTGATGTGACCACCAGGGCGACGCTCCCATCGGGAACCTCGCCCATGTTCCGGGCGTCTCCAAACACCACCACCGGATGCATGTTCTACTCCTCTGCCCCGGGCGTTGACCCCTGTGGGAACGCCTTGGATACCGCAAGGAGTCGAATGGACATTCAGGGCCTCCACCAGGGACGCTACTATCCAGACAGGCCGTGTCCTTCAGCTTCACCCGCATTCACTCCTGGCTGGCCCAGATCACCGGGCTTTCTGCCCTCGTTGCCGCCGCGGGTTTCCACCTGACCCTCGCCTGGGCGGGCCCTGACCTGGCCACCGGGCTTCTCTTCTACGCCGCTGAGACCGACGCCGTGCCTCGTCCTCTCCCCTACCCCTCTCACGCCGTGGGCCTGGTCCTTGGCACGGGCGCCACGATGCTGCTGGCGGGCATTGCCTTGCGCAAGGCCCGCTTCGGCTGGTTGGCCCTGGTGCTGGCCCTCGTCGCCCTTGGCCAGGGCGTGAATCACTTTCTGAACCTGATGGAGGCCGCCCGGCCATGACCATCGAGGTGCTGGGACCGGATGGGCTGCGGCTGCTCGCCTACGAGGACTTCGAGCGGGAGGTCCGAGACTGCCAGATCAACGCGGAAACCCCGATACGTTTCGAGGTCGTGACCGGCACCCGATTCGTGCCGGCTGGAGAGTTGGAACTCTTTCATGCCCTGGCCGACGAGGAGGTCCGGAGCTTTCGCCTGGGACTGCGCAGCCTGGGTATGCCCCTGATGACCGCGGTCCTGGTCGGGCTCCAGATCCGGGTCTACGCGATGTCCAAGGGACCCGGGGTTTCGGACCTCTTGATCGATGCCTTTACCAACTGGGCACCTGCAATCCTGGAACACGGGGAGGTTCATCGGCTCTTCACCTACGGCCTCCTGCACCTGAGTCTCCCTCACCTGGCCTTCAACCTCCTGTTCCTCGCCTATGTCGGATGGAACCTGGAACGAGGGCTCGGGCGGATCAACATGGCAGCCATTTTCCTGTTCTCCGTCTTCGGGGGCGGGCTCCTGTCTCTGGGGATGTCCCCCGGCCGGCCATCCCTGGGGGCCTCAGGCGGAGATTTTGGCCTGCTCGCCGCCGCGGTTGTCTTTGGCTGGAAGCACGGGGAGCTCATTCCCGAGGTGGCCCAGAAATACTTCGGCTGGGCGGTGGTCTGGTACCTGGGGGTCTCCCTGGTGATGGGATTCTTCAGTCCCAGCGTGGACAATTGGGGTCACATCGGCGGACTCATCGCAGGAGGCACCCTGGGTACCCTGCTGGAACCCCAGGTCTACACGCGGCACCACCGTCCCAACCGTCGAACACGAACTGGTGCCCTGGCCCTGTGCCTGGGGGCCATGTTGGCACTGGTCCTGTGGGGCCCGAGCCTGGTTCGCCTGGTGCCTCACAGTGCCCCCGGCCTGCACGCGATGATCCCCGGCTACTGGAAGGAGACCTGGGCCTTTACCGGGGACCGAGGATGGGCCTCTCCGGTTCGTGGTGCCACGCTCGTTGTTCGAACGGGCGTGTTCTCCCATCCCCAGACGCCTGACCAGGCCGTCGACCGCCTGCTCCAGCAGGTCGACACCCACGGTGTGAACGCCCTGGTGGAGTCCGACGAGGTCTTCGAGTTGGGTGGTTGGCCCGGACGGCGTCTCCGCCTGGTCTTCGAATTCCGGGGTGAGAAACAGGTGATGGAGGCCCTGGTGGTGACCCGAGGCGCCTATGTCTACCGACTCCACCTCAATGCACCGGCATTCCGGGAAAGGAACTACCACCTGCTTGCCCAGCGACTGATGGCAGCCGTGGAACTTCGAGACCCCGAGGACCTCGTCAAGGCCCGGCGAAAGTGCGAAGAACATCCCCGGTCCTGGCCGGTGTGGTTGGAGAGGGGACGCGCCGCCGCCCGAGCAGGTCACCCGAAGGAGGCAGCGGAGGCCTTTGAAAAGGCCTACAGCTTTTCCACCCGCCGCAAGGACACCGCCGCGGTCGGGAGATTGGATGTCTACGCCGACTACGGGGTCGGGATGGACATGGAGGGGGTCGAGAGCCTGGTGGAGGCCCATGGGGACTCGGCACCGGTTCTGGTCGCCGCGGCGAGAGCCTATGCCCGGGGAGGCCAGGAACAGGGCGTGGTGGCGGTCCTGGACCGGGCAGCGAGGGAACACCCCGAGGACTTCTCGGTGCGTCGTGCCCGAGAGCGCCACGGCCTGTCACAGGTCCTGGGAGAGGCTCCGCCCGGGCCCTGATTAGCGGCGGGGCTGGGGAAAGCTCTTTCGACCGCGCATCTGCGATTGCTGGGCTGCCTGGAGCTGCTTCTTGGGAATCTGTTCGGGCCAGAAGCTGTACCAGGACTGGCCAAAGCTCTTGCCCCACTTGAATTTCTTCACCCGGTCGTTGGCGATGGCCTGCTTGAGTTCCTTCAAGGCTCCATTGCCGTCGAGTACCTTCAAGCCGTCGGACACGGTGCTCATGGCCTTGTCTCGCTTGCCGGCTTCCAGGAGGGCGTAGGCATAGAGGCCCCACATGGTGGCGTCCTTGCGACCGTACCTGGCGGCCTTCTCCATGTGCTCGACAGCCAGGTCCTTGTGGTTTGAGCGAAGCTCCAGGGCCGCCAGCATCCCGAGGGCCTGCCAGTTCCGGTTCCAGGTCTTCTGCAGCAGCGGCCTGGCTGCCTTGTAGTTCCGAGAAAAGTACTCGATGGCCCCGAGCTGGGCATTGATCTGCTGGTCGATCAGGAATTGCCAGCGGGCAAGGGACCGGGCCGCCTCCAGCCTTCTACGAGCGGGCTCCACGCTGCCCCCCTGAAGGTCTTCACCGGCGTCCTTCATGATCGCCTCGAGCTTTCGACCGATCCGCCGGGCCAGGAGGAAGTAGACCAACGGGAAGACCAGCATCGCTGGCACGAAGCCGTAGGTCCAACTGCCTGCCACGGTTCCCAGGCCGAATGCGATCGCGCCTGCGATGAATGCCAGCAACAGGTTGATCATGGCCATACCTCGTTGGCGAGTGCCTCCTTTCCCCTAACACCCGCCCGCGACCTTGACCGGCAGCGCTGGCCGCGGGTTAACGCCCAGTCCATGGCGATCGATCTCCGGACCTGGACCTACATCGACATCCTCCAGCCTCAGACGGCGGGCTTTCTGGGCACCATCGCCCGTGGCTACCTGCCACTGGAGGGTCAGGCGAGCCTGTTCATCGAGGTGTCTCCTGGAATGGACGTCAACAAGGTCACCGACGTGGTGTTGAAGAGAACCTCCTGCACCCCAGGCATGCAGATCGTGGAACGTCGCTATGGGGTGCTGGAAGTCCATCACTTCGACCAGGGCCAGGTCCGGGCCGCGGGTGCCGAGATCTCCGAGGTTCTGGGCATCAGCGAACAGGACCGGCTCAAGCCACGAATCGTCTCGGCCCAGACCATTCATGGCATCACCGGCTACCACAGCCAGATCGTGAACCGGTTCCGACACGGGAATTACATCCACGAATCCACCACGCTCTACGTGCTGGAGACCCATCCTGCCGGGTATGCGTTGCTCGCCACGAACGAGGCGGAGAAGGCTGCCAAGATCGACGTGTTGGAGTTCCTCTCCTACGGCGCCTTTGGGCGCGTCTACCTTGGCGGGGACGAGGAGAACATCGCCGAGGCTGCCAAGGCTGCCATTGCGGCGCTCGAGGACCTGGATGGTCGGGAAAACCCCGGCGCTGGAACCGTCTTCTACTGAGCCCCTACGGGACCCCAGCCGGCCATCCTCCCTTGCGGGGATCGCTCGCTCCGACCAGCCCTTCCTCCGAGACATGGGCTACCTGGATCGCTGAATAGAAGGGAAATTGTTTGAGCTCGTGGCCCCTGGCCATCAGCGACAGCTGGACGTCCACCGGGATGCCTTCGTCCAGGAACAGGACACGAGGCACCCACTGATGGTGCAGGCGAGGTGCGGCGACGGCTTCGCTGGCGTCCATGCCGAAATCCAGCACGTTGCTGAGAACCTGGAGGGTCCCCGAGATGATCATCGGCCCCCCCGAGCCTCCGATGGCCATCACCACCTTTCCCGTTCCATCCAGCACCACCGTGGGAGACATGCTGGAGAGAGGTTTCTTGCCGGGCTGGACGGCGTTGGCCTCTCGACCGACGAGCCCAAAGGCATTGGGGACGCCTGGTTTGGCAACGAAGTCATCCATCTCGTTGTTGAGCACCACACCGGTCCGTGGCGCGACCACCCCGCTCCCAAATGTGGTGTTGATGGTGCTTGTCAACGCCAGGGCCATCCCATCCCCGTCGATGACGGAGATGTGGGAGGTGCCGGCATCGTCCGGTGAGGCGATCAACGGCCCATAGGCCTCGGGAGACAAGGTCCGGCCCGGCTCGATGGCAGCGCGAATCTCGGCGACCCGTTCCGAGGTCAGGAAACGATCGACAGGAACCTCGGTGAAGTCGGGGTCGCCCATGTGCGTCGCCCTGTCCGCGTAGGCGTGCTGAAAGGCCTCTGCCAGCAGGTGCAGGTGCTCCGAGCTGTTGTGACCCAGGCTCGCAAGGTCCCAATGTTCCAGGACGGCCAGTACCTGGAGCAGGACCGCTCCCCCGGAGCTGGGGGGTGGCATGGTCAGGATGGTGAACCCCCGGTAGTGCCCGACCAGGGCCTCCCTGGGCCGAGGCTGGTAGGCCTCCAGGTCCTGGAGGGACAGGACTCCGCCCTCTTGCTGTACAGCGTCCACCAGGTCCCTGGCGCCGGCCCCGGTGTGCAGGTCCTCCCCGCCGGACCTGGCCCAGGCCTTGAGTGTGGCGGCCAGCCGGGGACGCCGGATCCAGTCCCCCGTTGACGGGATGCCAGCGTGGTCCGGCAACAACGCCATCGCCACCTTGGGCCGCTTGGCCAGGCTTCCAGCCGCGTGATCGTTGAGGAAGAAGCCGCGAGAGGCCAGCCGTATGGCCGGTCCGGCCACAGTTCTGGCGGGAAGCCGCCCGTGAGCCTGTAGAAGGCTCGCCAGTCCGCGGGATTCTCCGGGGACAGCCACGGCCAGGCCCCCACGTGTGGACAGGCCTTGGACCACCTGGCCGTCTTCGCCCAGGTACATGCCGGCGTGCCCTGCCGCCGGTGCGATCTCGCGGAAATCCAGTACCTGGGTCTCCCCGGCCTGGTGCACCAGGGCGAATCCCCCCCCGCCGAGACCGGCGGAAGCGGCCTGTACCACCCCCTCTGCAAGGGCTGCAGCGACCCCGGCGTCGACAGCGTTGCCACCTGCCGCAAGCACCTCGGCCCCGGCGGCAGAGGAGAGCGGGTGGTCGGCTGCCACCAGTCCCCCGGGGCCCCGGGCCGGTGGGGGGGCCGCGCCCAGGGCAAGCGCCAGTCCCACGAGGGCCAGGAGACTGAGGAGGGCATTGCGCACGGTCTTCATCCTATTGCAATCTCCAGAAACACCACCCCACCGCGAGAGCCAGGCCGAAAAGCCAGCGCCCGAGGGTAGGACGAAGAGTGCCCGTGAGGACCAGGGGACCGATTCCTCCCACGGCGAGGCCCGCCGCGAGGACTGAAGGAAGCTCCTGGGAGCCCCCAACGGCCCCTGTGTCCAGGGCTGACGAGAGGACGAGTGCCATGCCGGCCTCGCCTGCCAAGGCCGCAGCCAGGGCTGCCCCCAGGGCGACCGCAGCCCCCCCGAGAGCCGCTCCCTGGGAGAGGGCAAATTCAAGGGCCCACCGCAGTTCATGAAGGGCCCCACTGTGTCTCGCCAGCCACACCAGGCCCCCCAGCAGCAGAAAGCCAGAGATCTCGGACCGCATTGCCAGGAGGGTCGAGGCCCCCCTTCGCAGGGTCATGATCATCACGGCAGCAACCAGGGCCCAGAGAAGTGCACCAGGAAACATCCAGGAGGCGACGGCAACGAAACACAGCAGAGCTGTCACCAGGGAGTCGCCCTTGTGGTCGACATTCCCGGGGGGCGCTGCGACCAACCACAGGATGGCCGGAAGCCAGCCCAGGGAGGCGGGGCTCGCGATCAACAAGACAGCGGGCGTGCCATGGGGCAGCAGAAGGGCCCCGGCCATGGCACCCAGCACCCATCGACCTGCCACCCTGTTGGAGGGAGCGATGGGTGCCAGCAACAGGGCGGCTCCCCAATCCCCCACCAGAGCGCCCAACAAGGGGGCAACGATCCACGATGGTCCCCGAAGCCGGGGCCCGCCGGCCTGGGAAGCCAGTCGCGTAAATGCCACCCAACCCAGGAGAAGGGCGAGCGCCCGGATTGGCCCGCCTTCACGCCAGCCTGTCCCCAGAACCTCCCACCAGAGGCCGAGGACCAGTCCCAGGACCAGGCCAAGAAAGACCGTGGTGTGCCGCCACCGGGTCCGCCAGCACAAGAGCGGCAGCGCCAACAGGCCGCCGAACACGGCGCCATTGCGAATGATCTCCTCCATCTCCGTTCAGCCGCGGGCGATGACGGGGTTTTCCAGGATTCCAACCCCCTGGACCTCCACCTCGACCCTGTCCCCCGGGGAAAGGGGGCCGACACCAGGGGGAGTTCCGGTGGAAATGATGTCCCCTGGCATGAGGGTCATCACATCGGTCACGAATGCCACCAGTGCCGGGACATCGAAGATCAGGTCATTGCTGCGGCCATCCTGGCGGGTCTCACCGTTGACCCGACAGATGACCCGCAGGTCACTCGGGTCCAGCCCCAGGGCCACACAGGGGCCGATGGGACAGAAACCATCCCGACTCTTGCCACGGCTGAAGGTCCCGTCGGCCCGCTGGTGATCTCGGCAGGTGACATCGTTCACGCAGGTCATGCCGGCAATCACCTCGTGGGCACGTTCAGCCGACACACGACTTGCCCGTTTTCCGATCACGACACCAAGTTCGCCCTCGTGATCGATCCGCAGGCCGCCAGCCGGTAGTGGAATGGGCTCACCCGGCCCGATGACGGCCGACGATGCCATCAGGAAGATCTTCGGGACCGTTGGCAGGGGCTTGCCCATCTCCCGGGCGTGAGCGCGGTAGTTGCTGCCGATGCCGACCACCTTGCTCGGTGACACCGGAGCGAGCAGTCGCACCTCTTCCAGCCTCCAGACCCGGCCATTCGGAATGGCGGACCCGAGCACGCTTCCCTCCAGGCCGAGAACTCGGCCCCCTTCGAGGCGGCCAACCTGCACGGTGTCATCCGCAGCCAGGAAGCGAACCCGGCGTTCGGGATCAGCCATCGACCTGACGCTCAAGTTCCTCCATGGACTCGATGGGATCCGCCAGGAACAGCAGGAGCCCTCTCCAGACCCACTTCTGCCAGATCACATCGCTGATTCGTCCCTGGGCCACCGCCAGGTGGCATCGGGGCAGCTCGCCACCGTAGCTGTCCGAGATGTCCTCCCAGACGGCCTCGAATTCGGCCTCATCGGGTCGAAATCCGATGAAAAACAGCACATGGTCCTTCAGCAGGCCACGCCAACGCTTCTTGTGGTCCGCCGGGTGATTGATCTCGCGCCGGTCGGTCTGGGTCAGGGACAGGGTGTCGGGTCGTTCAAAACCACCCCAGTATTTGTACACGTAGCGTTTCTGCGGGTCCGGCTTCGGGATGGACTGTCCACGGTACAGGACCTCTGCGGGTGCTCCCAGATCCTGCGCGGCTCGTTCGAGGAGATCGTCCGGGGCGCTGGTGAAGATCAAGGGAAAGCGTTTGATGGCGATGCGATGGAATTCGGTGGGGGCGACATCGTCGACGCTAAGCCACTCCCGGAGTGTGTCGTTGACGGCCTCACGGCCCCCGGTCGCCCTGACCCCGGACAGCGCCTCCTCGAGGGAGGCCTTGCGCCCGGCGACCTTCCGGGCGAGTTGTTTTTCACTGGGGTACTTCAACCCCCCCTCGCTGGCGGCCTCAAGGCTGGCACGCCGACCGACAAAAAGAACGCATTTGCCCTTGTTGACGGCCTCCACGACCTCGACCGGAAGATTCATGTCGTGCTCCTCGGTTCTGCTGCTGCGACGCTATCCCTCAAGAGATTGATGTCCCGGCAAACAGCACCCATCTGACGGACGGTCTGACTGGCGATTCGGGAGCCCAGGTCGCCGGCGCGTTCCAGTGGCCACCCACGAAGCCAGCCATACAGGAATCCTGCAGCATAGGCATCCCCGGCCCCAGTCGTGTCCACGGCTTCAACGGGGTGGATGCCTACCCGCAACGTCTGGTCGCCCTGACGGACCAGGGATCCCTCCGCACCGAGCTTTACGACAGTGAGATCGACATGTTCGGCCACCAGGTCCAGTGCCTGTTCAGGCGGAAGCCCGGTCAGGGCCACGGCCTCCTCTTCGTTCAGGAAGGCGAGGGATGCGTAGTCCTTCAGGACCTCCCAGAGAACGTCCTTGACCAGTCCGACCACGAAGGGATCGGCCACGTCCAGGGCGATGGGCACGCCGCTATCCCTGGCCACTCTGAGAGCCTCCCAGGTGGCCTCCACCATCGGTCCGCCCAGGAAGAGATACCCGGTCACGTAGAGCAATCGACTCTGTCGGATGGTGTCTGCAAAGTCCCCGACATGGGGAAGTTCCACCGCCGCTCCCAGATCGGTGATCAGGGTTCGCTCGGCATCGGGAGTCACCACGGAGAGGCATTTTCCGGTGTTCCGTTCTCCAGACACATGCAGTGCATGGGACCCACAGGCCGTCTCCAGGCGGCTGGAGTAGATCTGGCCCAGTTCGTCATCCCCGATCTGTCCACAGAACACGCTTCGGGTCCCCATCATGGCCAGGGCCGTGATGGTGTTCGCACAGGACCCACCGGGATGAAGCTCGATGCCCCGCCCCTGCAACAGCCCGTAGATCTCCTCCCAGCGGGTGTGATCCACCGGGTGCATCTGACCCTTGGTGAGCCCAAGTTCTGCCAGTACTGTGTCGTCCTCAACCCTAACGAGAGCGTCGACGAGGGCGTTTCCAAGCCCCGCCACATCGTTGTCCATGCAGCCTCCAGCGGGCCCCGCTCTATCGCGTCACTACAGGCCGGGCGAGGCACTCCTCCGCTACACTTCGGTCCATGGAGCGGGAAGGCCGAAGGTTGGGTCTCCGGACCTGGGTAGGCCTCGGGCTCTCCGCGGCGCTGACAGGCTGGTTCCTCTGGCGGATCGAATGGCAGGCGCTGGCTGAGGCCCTGGGTCAGGTTCGGTTGTGGCCTGTCATCCTGTCGGCCGTGTTGCTGCTCCTTGAATGGGTCCTTCGCTCCCTCCGTTGGAAGGTCCTGTTGCGGCCTGTGGCGCCTGGGGTGAGCCTGTTGGGCCTGTTCAGCGCTTCGGTCATTGGCGCTGCGGCGAACACCCTGCTTCCCGCTCGGGCTGGCGAGGTGGCCAAGCCCCTGGTGGCCCATCGCAGGCTGGGTATCCCCCTGAGCCCCCTCATTGCTTCCAACGTCATGGAGCGCGTCTTTGACCTTGTGGGCCTGGTGGCGGTCCTGCTGGTGGCCGTCGTGGCCATGCCTGAAAACGTGGGGGCAAGTGCCGATGACATGCTCCTGGTGCACAACCTGAAGCTCTACGGGGGTGCGCTGGGCACGGTGGCGGCCACGAGCCTTGTGATCTTCTTTCTGCTGGTTGAACGCGGAGCGCGTGCCCGAAACACCTTTGGCCTGTTGCTGTTCATGCTTCCTCTCCGGGTCAAAGAGGTCTTTCTTCGACTCTTCGACGGGTTCCTGGAAGGGCTCGGAAGCACCCGGGATCGGGCCGGTATGCTCCAGGCAGCCTTGTTGTCGTTGGCCATCTGGTTCAATGGCGCTGCGGCCATCGCCTGTCTCTTCGCTGCCTTTGACTTGCCACTGCCCTTTGCGGCCGCCTGCTTCACCGCGGTGGCCATTGCCATTGCGGTGGTTGTTCCACAGGCGCCGGGTTTTCTGGGAACCTTTCACGTGGTCATCGAAAAGACTCTGATCTTGTGGGCTGTCGCTGCAGCGCCGGCAGCTGCCTATGCCATCGTCTTCTGGGCGGTCTCCTTCATTCCTGTCACCGCGACAGGGCTGGTGGCGTTGTGGCGAGAAGGCCTCACTTTGAGTGGATTGTGGCAGTCCGAGACTCTTGGAAACCCCTGATCGCAGCATGGGTCCTGGCGCTCCTCTGGGCGCTCGGACCGGCGCTGCCAGCAATCCTCCGAGGGGATCTGCTCGGGCACCCCTACACGGACCTGTACCCCTCCGTCTGGGGGCTCCATTGGTTCACGAGCCAACAGCCCGGCCTCCCCTCCTGGTGTGAACTTCTGGCTGCCCCCACGGGCATGTCCTTTGCCTACAGCAGTCCCCTCCATGGGTGGATCTCGTGGCCCTTGGTTTCCATCCTTGGACTCACGGGAGCCTGGAACCTGACACTGCTTGCTGCTCGGACGGCCACGGTACTGGTGGCCTGGTGGGCGGCCAGGGCCTGGGGACTGAGGCCCACAGGGGCCCTCGTCGCTGCTGCTGTCTACGGGGCCTCCCCCTACTTCCAGGGGTACAGCGTGGAGGGCATCGTGGAGGGGACAGACGGCTGGGCCCTTGCCCTCTGGTTGGGGGCCGTGGCCTTGCGTCGCCCAATGTTGGCGGTCGTGGGCTTTGGGCTGGCGGTGGCTTCCAGCTGGTATGTCGCAGCAGTCGCCTGTGTCCTCGCGTTGTGCCTGGGGCCATGGGCATGGGCCAGTGCCGCTGGGGGGTTGCTCCTGGCCGCTCCCCTGCTCTGGACCTTTCTGGGAGCCTTTCCCGGGGAGGGATCAATGGAGGCCGCCGTTCGCTCAGCGATGGGGGCGTCCTGGGGCCTGAGCCCTCCGGGGATCCGGGAAGGGCTTTCCCCCTTTGCGATCACCACGTGGGTGGGGCTCCTGGCTCCGGTACTCGCCTTCTGGGGCTTTCGGAACGTGCCACAGGGGAAAAGGGTGTTGGCTGTGATGGCTGTCTGTGGGCTGTTGTCTCTCGGAGCAGGCCCGATCTACGAGTGGCCGCCCTTTTCCTCCGTGCGTTTCCCCTATCGTTTCCACGCCGGCACCCTGGCCTGTCTTGGGCTCCTGGCTGGTTGGGGCGCTCAGCGGCTGCGGTGGGGCGCGTGGCTGGCACCATTGATCGTGCTGGAAGGCCTGTTGTTTGGTCCCGTGGAGCCGGTCCTTCCAGGGGCCCCAGACTCACTTCCGACCATCTACGATGATCTCGACGGTCGGGTGCTGTTGGACATTCCGGGACCTGTCGCCATGCCTCCTGGTCAGATCAATCCCAGTCGACCCAGGGCCCGCTGGTTCCTCTACGCCCAGACCCACCATGGCCTGGCTTCACCTTGGGTTCCCGACTTCAACAGTGTCGGCACGAAGGCAGTCGAACAGGGGCTTGAGACTGTGCGTGCCCTGGATCCGCTGAGCCGCAGCCCCGTGCCGGAAAGTTTGAACGTGCCCGACTCGGTCGATCACGTGGTCGTTCACAGGTCTGAACTCAGGGAGAGGGCTTCTGACGCCGACCGTCTGCTCCAGGAGGCTGGATGGAGCCCCGTGGCCCAGGATGGAGACCACTGGCGCTATGCCCGTCGGCAGTGAGGAGGGCCACCAGTCCCGGCACCCCTGAAAAACCCTGCGACCGGCCTTTCAGCGAATTTCCTGATCCAGGACCAGCGCCAGGTGATCCGTCGAATACGGCGCTTCCGCCTCGATCAGCGACCAGTTCATGCGTTGGGCGGTGCGCTGGTCGAGACCCAGTCGGAGGCGTTGGTCGAGGGTGCCATCCGACAGGTTCATACCCATCACCACGTCCACGTGGGTCACGTCGCTGTGGACGAACAGCAGGGGTCTGGCCGTTCCGAAGAGAACTGTCAGGCCGTCGATCATCGCGGCATCGTCCAGCGGGATGGAAGGCCCGAAGAGACTCATCTCCACGCGCATGGCCCCTTCCTGGACCTGGACCGTCAGATCCGCTGTCTTGCCATCCCTCAGCGTGACCTTGTAGACGGATTGGCGTCGTTCTTCTTGGGTCACGGAGCTGAACAGCGCCCACTCCGCCAGGCTCACAGGCAGCACCTCTCGCCCGACAAATCGGGATGCAAGCAGTGCCGGATGTCGCCAGGACAGGTCCCGAAGTACCTCTACTTGCTCCAGGGAAAAGCGCGTGAGTTGGGCCCGAACAAGTGGGGACAGATCCGTGTCCTGGGGGTCTGCGCCCTTGGAGATGCGTTCTCGGAGCGCCACCGACCCCTCGAGCGGCGTCTCCGGTAGTGGCCCTGTGACGGTCCGACCGAACCGGACGTGGGCCCGCGCGGCCCGGATGGCCCCTTCATAGGCGTGCAGACGCGCCAGGGCCCCCTTGCGATTGGAGTCCCCTGCCACCGTCCAGAGCACCAGCGGGTCCAGCAAGGCATGGTGCCGTTCCACGTCCTCCAGGAGTTTCGACACCTGGCCCTGGGTTTCAGTGAGCGCCCGATCCACCAGGGTGTCGAGCCAGGCTCCGGCTGGTTGGCTGATCACCGGTGCACTGGCCGCCTGGACCAGGAACTGGAGGGGGTCCGGATCCCCGCTCATCAACCGGGTCCAGACCACGGACCGGGTGTCCTCGACAAGTTCTGGGCCGGCCATGGCCAGTCCCTGGATGCCTTGCCGGATTGGAACCTCCTCCCGCTCCATGGCGCCCATCAGCTTCCGGCCTTGCCGGGTGCGTTCCACCTGGGCTGGCAGCGCCAGGGGCTCGAATGTCCGCTCCGCCAGCCAGAGATCCGTCATTCCCTCCACCGGGTCTCCCTTGAGGAAATGCGTTTGAGCCCGGGTCATGTAGAGGTCCCCAAGGAGGGCTGGACTGCCGCCCCCGAGTTCCCCCGCGAGGGTCAACTGCTCGATGGCCTGGGTCCACTGTTCGCTGTCGGTCAGGCTCTGTGCCCAGGAGACTCGCGCTGCCGCCTCGATGGGATTGGCATCCGCCTCCGAGTCCCACTCCCTGGCCTCCTCCACGTACCGAAGGGCCTGGCGCGGGCGCCCCTTGATGATCTCGTCTTGCGCATCCTGGAGGGCCCGTTCCGCGAGCATCAGCCGAGCTCGCTCGCCTGAACCCGTGTCTCCGTAGCGCCGGTGGTAGGACACCAGTGCGCCATACCGGGGGCTGGCCCCCATGGCCTCCAGAGCCCTTTCCGCTTCGATTTCTCGCCGAAGATGGATCACAAAGGGGTGGTGGTCCCCGTCTGGAAACCAGTCCAGATAGGCGTCGCAGAGGGGCAGGGACGGCTCGACGGAAATGCGCCCCCAGAGTGCTTCTTCTCCGGCCTGGAGCCCGTCCTTGGCCCAGGGCCCAAGGGTCGGGTCATCCAGGTGTTGCTCGATCAGGGGAAACTGCTGTGGGTCCCCCATCCGTCCGAGCACCAACAACGCTGGCCCGGCTTCTGAACGTTTGCGGAGGATGACCTCTCGGAGTTCCGGTACGGCAGCCGCACCCAGTTCCAGGAGTGCATCCTGGGCTGCGAGTCGAACGTCCTCATGCTTGGAACGCAAGCTGGCGACCAGCTTCCCGATCTTTCGGGGATCCGAAGCAGCTTCCGCGGCAAGGGACTCCACTTGTTCCGGGTGGCGCAGGCCACACCCGGAGACCAGTAGGCAGAGCCCCAGCATCAGGGCCGTGGCACGGTGGTGAGGCACCCGCAGCGCTCCTCCTGGAAGTCTAACCACCCCGAGGGATTCCGAACTGTGGAGATTCTGCTGTAAGGAACCAAGCTTCTTCCTCGTTGTCGGCTCCTGTGTACGCACTCCGGGAGAATCCATGCAGCGTTGGCACCTGACAATCCTTCTTGCCGTCCAGGCCGCCATCGCGGCGGCCGTCCTGCCGGATTGGACCCGGTCTGACGGCGATCCCATCCCATCCCGGGGCCCGGAGGCAACTGTTTCGGTCCTGGCAGAGGATGAAGATCTCTGGGTAGTGGCTGGCCTGGACCAGTCCGTCCTACCGGCAGGACGGATCTCGGAGCGATTCCTCGTCCTGACGTTGGACGGAGAACCCACCGCGGAAGCTGTCGCCCGGCCCTTCAACGTGGGTGTGGTGCTCGATCGATCGGGTTCGATGGCCTCGGCGGGAAAACTGGACTTTGCGCGCCTGGCGACGGGAACGCTCCTGGACTCCCTGGACGAGCGGGATCGCTTCACCCTGGTGACCTTTTCAAACCATGCCGAGGTCCAGACAGCCAGCCAACTGGTCCTGAACCCCAGGACCCTGCGGCGGCACCTCCTCGGGCTGGAAGCCTCGGGAGGGACCAACCTGGGTGCGGGGCTTGTTGCGGCCCTGGAGCAGATCGAACCCCACGCCAGCCGGGAGACCCTTGACCGCGTCATCGTCCTGTCTGATGGCCAGGTGAACCAGGGAGAGACGAGGAGCGAGGTCCTGGCCAAGTGGGCTGGTTCCGCCAGCGGCGAGGGCATCACGGTGTCCACCATCGGTCTGGGACTGGACTACAACGAGGACCTGTTGGCCCGACTGGCGGACTGGGGAGGAGGCACCTACCACTTTGTTGACAATCCGAGCGACCTGGGCGGGATCTTCGAGGCTGAACTGAATCGCATGACGACAGTCGCCGCCCAGGGGGTGACTGTGAAGGTCCAACCCGGTCCTGGGGTTCAGATCCTGGAGGTCCTGGGGTACGACCACAGCGTCGACGCCAACGGAGTTCGGATTCCCATCGGCGAGATCATTGGCGGAGAGTCCCGCAAGGTGGTGCTCAGGCTACGCGTCCAGGCGGGCCCTGTGGAGAGCGAACAGGAAATCGCCGCAATTCGTGTGTTGAGAACCGACGGCGAGGCCCTTGCACCGTTCAGTATTCGTGCCCTGGCATCGACGGACGAATCCCGCATAGCGGCCTCGATAGACCGGCGGATCGCGGTCCTGGGGGCCCAGGCAGAGGCCTCTTCCCTGGCGGACCAGGCGGTTCGGGAATGGGAGAAGGGCAACCTGGAGGGAATGCACGACCTGTTCACCGCTTCGGTCCTGGTCTCCGAGGAGTCCGCAACCCTCTACGGGTCCGACACACTGTTGACCCAGGCCAAGGAACTCGAAAACAACAGGGTTTCCCTGGAGTACACCGCCCCCAAATCCACGGAAGGTCGCCAGCAGGCCATCCTGCAAAAGGAGTCCTACCGTGCACGTTCACATTGAAGAACCACAGCCCTCTCTGCCCCAGGTCCTCGAGTTGCGACCGGCGAACCGTCGGGTCCTGGCTGCGGAATGGGTAGCCTGGACCTCCTGGGCGGTCGCCGTCGGGACCATCTCCTCCCTCTGGGGCTTCACAGAAGCCATGCCGGCCCTGGGCTGGGGCCTCGCCACGGGACTGGGTCTCTGGGCCGCTCACCCGACTCAGCCGTGGGGGCTTCCCGGAGTCGTTCTGGTGGTATTCGTCACCTCCCAGGGGGCCCCCTGGCTCGCTGTCCATCCAGCCTGGCTGGCCGGAGGAGCGGCCGGAGCGTTGGCAGGCAGGATGCGAGGATTGCCGCCTCATGTCTGCCTCCAGGCGGCTCTGGCAGGCATGGCGGGGGGCGCTGGCGCTGGCATGGCCATGGTCCTTCTGCCACTCTCGCCACACGGCCTGCTTGGGGGGGCACTGATCGGGGCGGGAACCGCCTGCGCACTTCTACCCCTTCATCTCACAAGCAGAGCCGTTCCCCCTTCCCCTCGGCAGGTTCGCCGGACGCTTGCGCCTTCCTGGCAGGAGCCCGTCCTGCGTGCCGTTCGACTCCATGAACAGATCGAGCGCAAGTGCCTCCCGGAGGAGACGTTGAGAGGTCTGGGCGAGGTGGCCTGTTGGGTCTACCGAGTCGCCCGATCCCTCCAACGGCTGGAACGAGAGTTGTCAGAGGTTCCAGAGGCCCGGTTCCAGAGGCGGATGGTGTCCCTGGAAAAGGAAACAGAAAAGGCAGAGGAGAACGGCGATACCTTTCTGAGGGACCGACGGCTGGACACGCTCGAACACTACCGCCGTGCCCTGGCCCAGGCCGACGAGGTCCGTGTGGAACAGGAGAGGCTCCGGTCCCTCCAGGAGTACGGCCTGGCCACCCTGGAGGAAGCACGTCTGGGGCTCTTGTTGACCCGTGCGCTCGCCGGGCAGGCGATGCCCGACAGGCTCGGAGAGGTCTTGCGTCGCCTTCGAACCGATGCTGCAGAGGCAAGCGTCCGCCGTCGAACGAATCGTGAAGTTCAGGCCTCGGCTTGCGGCAGCTGAGACTTCAGAATTCCGTCGGCCCAGTTGGCGAGCCAGTCCTTACCGGAGGCGGTCGATCGCACCACACGCCCCGTCTTTGGGGCTTGCAGGACGGCTCTGGGGTGGCCTGAGGCCCCGCTCAGGTAGAGCCGAATTGGACCCTCCTGGGTCTGACGCTCGAAGACCAGAGAGGGGCGCAAGGTCACCCGTTGTTGTTCCAGGCCCAATTGGCGACCGGCCAGTTCAAGAGCCTCGCCGTGTTGCTGGCTGAGCCAGGTCCGCCACAGGGCACTCCAGAGCACCAGGAGCCAGAGGGCCGCGAGTCCCAGCAGGATTCCCGCCAGGATGCCATTGAGCACCATGGCGTTGATCGATGCCACGAGCGCATCCAGGTACACAGCGACTCCAGGTGGGCCTGTGGATGGGGTC
>CAZMNK010000030.1:0-47447 GCA_964567625.1 uncultured Enterobacterales bacterium
CTTGCCGCCGGTGATCTGCTCTGGGGAGGCATAGGCAAAAGTGCCGACGAACTCACCGTGGCGGGTGATCGTCTCTTCGAGTTCCGCGATGTGGGCTGTGCCAAAGTCCAACAGCTTCGAGTGCCCGTCAGCCTGGACCAGGATGTTGGCCGACTTCAGATCCCTGTGCACGATCTTGCGTTGGTGCAGGTAGGCCAGGGCGTCCCCGATCTCCGCCGCCACACGCAGAACGGTCAGGGTCCGACCACTCTCCCCCGGCCGACCCTGGGCCTTCGCAAAGACCTGGACTGGAACTCCGTCCAACAGCTCCATGCACAGAAACGGACTGCCATTGTGGACCCCGTAACGGTAGACCCGAACGATGTTCGGGTGGTCCAGGCGGGTCAGGGCCCGGTACTCTCGCGAGAACCGAGAAGAGGCGAGACCCCGCAGGGTCAACAACTTGACCGCAACCTTCTCCCCGCTCTGGGGATCTTCAGCCTCGAAGACGGCAGCCATGCCGCCTTGGGCCAGCGGACGAACCACCCGGTAGGGCCCAATTTGCTCCGGCACAGGGATGTTTACATCCTTCAAGACTCGCCTCTCCGTGCGAGAACCAGCTTAGCCCGTCCGGCCCCCGGGGAGGGGGTCATGCTGAGGGGAAAGGTTCCGATACCCGGGGCATCTTCAACTGGAGTTTCCCCCATGGTTCATCGCGCGGTTCGCTGTTTCATTGTCCTTGGCGCCGGCCTGCCCGGCATTGCCTCGGCCGCCACCATCGCCGTCACCCCGACCGGCTCAGAAGGGGCCGCGACCCTCGATGACGCCCTTGCAAGCGCCGCTGACGGCGACAACCTGCAGTTGGCCCCCGGCGACTACCCGGCCACAAAACTGGTCGACCGCAACCTTTCCATCGA
This sequence comes from uncultured Enterobacterales bacterium, assembly GCA_964567625.1. Taxonomy (GTDB): domain Bacteria; phylum Myxococcota_A; class UBA796; order UBA796; family CAJQPC01; genus CAYFPX01. The sequence goes on from CAZMNK010000030.1 coordinate 897, forward strand.
GGCAGCCGCCGTGGGCGTAAAAATGGCCTCCCTGGACGTTCAGGGCGGTCAACTCACCCTCTCTGGCATCGAGTTCACCGGCTCTGGAGCCGGGTTGGCCATTCGGGATGCCGAAGTCAACGCCTCTGAACTGGTCTTCTTTGGGGCGGGAACCCCGCGGAACGAACCTGCGATCCGGGTCTCAGGCCAGTCGATTACAAGTTTTGACAGGGTCGACATCCAGGCCTGGAACAGCACCAGTGGCACCGTCTTGCTGGTGGATGCAGGAAGCACCGAGTTCAGTCGTTCTTCCTTCCTCCGCAACCACGCCACTCACGGTGGAGCGCTCCGCGTCGAGAGGGGCTCCCTGGTCGTGACAGACTGCGAGTTCGGCGACAACTCCGCTGAGGAATGGGGAGGCGACATCGCCGCCACCGCGGGGACCCTGTCCGTGTATGGGAGCCGCTTCACACGCTCCCACGCCTCCAAGGGCGGCGCCATCGCCGCCGGTGGCAGCAGCATCGTGGAAATCGAAGACACCGAATTCCAACAGCCAACCGCTACCCTGACCGGCGGCTTCCTCTACCTCGAAGAGGCCACAGCGACCCTCTCCAGGGTTGCCGGCGTGGACGCCGCTTCAGAAATGGGGGGAGCCATCGCTCTCTTCCGCGCCACCCTGACTGCTGAAGACCTGAACCTCGCCCGGAACAAGGCCGTGATCGGGGGACACATCCATGGTTCGGAGTCCAGCGCAAGCCTCCTCCGCACACACATGACGGCGGGCACCGCCGAGCAGGGGGCCGCGGTCGCCTGGTCCAAGGGAAGCCTGGACGTGGTCAATGCCCTCTGGGTCTCCCAGGAAGGCGCCGCTGCAGGGGGAGCGCTCTACGCCTCCGACGGCAACGTGAGGATGTTCCAGGCCACGATTTCCGACAATCGGGCCGAGAGCGGAAGCGCTGTGGCCATGAATGGTGGGAGCGTCACCATCGATAGCAGCATTCTGTCGGACCTCCGCGGGGACGCCCTGGTCGTCACCGGAACCGGCCAACTGAAGCTGCAGAACTCGATCCTGGTCGACGTCGATGGCGCGAACACGATCGGCAACGTCATGCTCGACAACTCCGTCATGGCGGCTGATCCCCAGTTCACCCGCCCCAAGGACGGGGACTACACCCTGCGGGCGACAAGCCCCGCCCTGGATGTTCTGCCCGGTGACGGCGACCCCGACGGTACCGCGACGGACCTCGGAGCCTTTGGCGGTCCCGACAGCTGGATTCTCCCCGATGCAGACGAGGACGGCTACGTCTACGGCCGCGACTGCATGGACAACGATGCCAGCATCCACGAGGGGGCCGATGACCCCTGGTACGACGGAATCGACAGCAACTGCCTTGGCGATGATGACTTCGACCAGGATGGCGACGACCACCGGGCCGCAGCCTACGGCGGCATGGACTGTGACGACACCGACGAGACCCGCTTCCCCGGTGCACTGGAAGCCTCGGGCGACACCGTGGATGCCGACTGCGACGGGCTCATGGACCGGGACTCGGATGGCGATGGCTGGACCGAGGGGTTGGACTGCGACGACAACGACCCCAGTGTTCACCCCATGGCGGTCGATGCCTGGTACGACGACATCGATTCCGACTGCGGCGGCAACGATGACTTCGACGCCGACCGAGACGGCACCAGCACCCTGGAAGGGGACTGCGACGACACGGACGATCGGGTCTACCCCGACGCCGCAGAGGTCGCTGGAGATGGCGTGGACCAGGACTGCGATGGCAGCGACCTGGTGATCGCCGACCCTGACTCAAGCGTTTCCGATAGCGAGGCTTCTGCAGCTGGCACGGAGTCCGTTCCCACCGATCCTGAGCGCATCCTCACGAAGGCTGGATGCAGCACGGTTCCCGGTATGGGTGCGACTCCTGCCTCGATCCTGGGCGTCTGCGGCTTCCTTCTCCTCTTCAACAACCGCAGGCGGGACTAGGTTCGGGACCCCACCCCCACCGGGTGCGGGAACACTAAGGAAAGGGCCGGGTCCGCTGCGACCCTCGCTATTGGAGCCATTGACCGAGCCTTCTCTTCGGAGGGGGCCCGGTCAACACGCTTTCTGGGCATGGATGGGGCCCCAGGCATCGGAGCCCGGATGGCACTGGCCCGTCAGAACGTCGCGGCCAGCCCCATGGTCATGCCGCCCTCGACCGGACCGAGCACAGGCGCCAGTTGAACCTGGCGTCGCCCTGGATCCAGCACATCCATGCGGTCGGACAACATGCGTCGGGTCCGAATGGACTCCGCCTGCATCACCCCCATGCCTCCCATGGCGGCCACCAGGGCAAGCCCACTTGAGACCTGAGCGAACTCGTACTGGCCCAGCCACATCGCCACGATGGCCAGGGCCCCGGTGCCCAGGCTGGTGGCATACATCCCCCAACTCACCTGCTCCAGGACACTCCCGTCATAGGGGAGCCCCAGCCGGCTCAAACCCGCGCGCCCGGCCTTGGCTCCCTTCCAGGAGGTCACCACGCCATAGGTCAGCAGACCCCCGATGCCGAGGATCTGCAGGCTCCCCCAGCCAGGGTCCATGAACTGGATGTTCGTGGCCACGTTCAGGCCTCCATAGAAGGTCAGACCCACCAGGATCCAGGACTCGATTTCACTGCGAAGAGCCTGGTTCCAGGCGGACTCGGCGTAGCTGAGTCCCGGGTGGGTGGCGTACTGCGGCGAGGGTGTTGGGGCGCTTTGGAGAGGTACCGCGAGGGGGGGCTCTTCCGGCGGGGCCGGAGCCTGTGGTTCCGGCTCAGCGGGAACCGGGGATGCCACAGCAAGACAGGCTCCCAGATCGCAGACCTCGCCATCGGCACAATCCGCATCCTCCACGCAGGCTCCCCAGGCCGCAGGAGCAAGCCCCCAGAGCATCAGGGCTATGACCGTGCGAAACAGAAACACCTCCTGGACATCAGAGGTGGAACATACCTCGGATGTTCGGGGCCTCGGCTCGGGTTAGAGCCGGCGCCTCCCCTGAACACGGCCTGTCATGATGTCCCTCCTCCTGTTCCTTGCCTGCACCGGTGCCCCGTCGGCTCCGAGCGCCAAGACACCTGTTGCCCAGGCAGCCACGCCTGCCAGTCCCCCCTCCGAATTGGTTGTCGCCACCTGGGAAGGCGGACAGTTGACCTACGGAGACCTGCTTCCCGACATCCAGGCCCAACTGGACACCCTGGAGCGGGACTACCTGCAGGGTCGCTACGACCTGGAGTCTCAGGCCTCCGAGCAGATCGCCACCCAGAAAGTCATCGAACTGGAGGCCGCTGCTCGCGGCACCGACATGGAGGGTCTGCTCAAGACCGAGATCGAGGACAAGGTCACTGCCCCCACGGACGCGGAGATCGCCGAGTTCTACCCCGTGGTGAAGCGACAGCTGCGCAATGCGCCCCTTGAGCAGGTCAAGGACCAGGTCGCAGGGGTCCTGATTCAGCGCAAACAGGCCGAGTTGATCAGTGCCTTCGTGGGCGAAATGATCGCCAAGTACAAGCTGGAGACAAACGTCCCGTTCCCAGATCTCCCCCGGGCTGTTGTCTCCCTGGACGACGACCCGTCCCTGGGGCCCGCCGATGCCAGGGTCACCATTGTCGAGTTCGGCGAGTACCAGTGCGCCTACTGCGGCAAGGCCTACGAGACGATCCAGCAGGTGATGAAGGACTACCCGGACGACGTCCGGCTGGTCTACCGGGACTTCCCCCTCGACTTTCACGACCGGGCCGTTCCCGCAGCCGTGGCCGCCAATTGCGCCGGGGACCAGGGCAAGTACTGGGAGTACCACGACCTGCTGATGGGCAACCAGAGGGCCCTTGATCTCGAGAGCCTGACCGGGCACGCCCAGAGCGTGGGCATGGACATGGCGCGCTTCAACAAGTGTCTGGAAGAGCCCGGTGAACACGTCCAGGAGGTCCTGAACGACCTCGAGGACGGAAAAAGGTTGGGCGTGACAGGGACCCCGGCTTTCTTCATCAACGGCATCTTCCTGAATGGGGCCGTGCCCTACAGCCAGTTCAAGGACATCATCGAGCGGGAGTTGAAGGGCTGATGGCCACGGATCTGACCACGATCCAGGACGAGTTCCAGGCCGAACTCCAGGGCGCCGGTGATCTGCAAGCTCTGGACGCCGTGCGCGTGGCGTACCTGGGCAAGAAGGGGCGGGTCAAGGCCCTGATGAAGGGCATGGGACAACTGCCACCGGAGAAGCGGGCCAGCTGGGGACAGCAGGTCAATGCCCTGCGGAGCCAGGTCCAACAGGCGCTGGAAGTGCGCCGGCAGGACCTGGAGGCTGTGAGGCAGCAGGCGGCACTGGACGCGGGCTGGCTGGATCCGACGCTGCCTTCCACGAACCTGCCCGCTGGCAAGCTTCACCCGATCACCCGGGTCCTGGCCCAGACCATCGAGTACTTCACAGGACTGGGCTACACCGTCGCCAGCGGTCCTGAGATCGAGGATGCCTGGCACAACTTCGATGCACTGAACATCCCCAAGGACCACCCGGCACGAGACGTCTGGGACACCTTCTACACCACCGAAGGCGAGATTCCACGGACCCACACCAGTTCGGTCCAGATCCGAACCCTCGAGAGCCAGGATCCCCCCCTGCGCATCATTGCGCCTGGTCGGTGTTTCCGACACGAGACCATCGACGCGACCCATGGCGCCTTCTTCAACCAGACAGAGGGGCTCTACATCGACAAAAACGTCACCCTGGGTCACCTCAAGGCCACTCTGGAGGGCTTCGTCGAGCACCTGATCGGGCGGGCCCTGAAGACCCGGTTTCGGCCAGCCTTCTACCCCTTCGTCGAGCCTGGGCTGGACCTGGACATCCAGTGCATCTTCTGCGATGGCGCAGGCTGCGCGGTCTGCAAGAAGACCGGCTGGATCGAGGTGATTCCCTGCGGCATGGTCCACCCCAACGTGATCCGTTCCACCGGCCATGACCCCGACCAGTGGAAGGGCTTCGCCTTTGGCATGGGTTTCGATCGACTGGTCATGTTGCGCTACCAGATCGACGACATCCGACGGCTCTACGACGGGCAGCTGGCCCTGGTTCATGGGGTCTGACGACCTTCATGCCCGCCTGCAGAGTGCTCTCGAAAAGGCGGTGATGGGCCAGAACCTGGGACCGGCCCTGATCGGCCAGATCGCCCGGACGGCCAGGATGGAGCTCAACAGGGCCGGAGTACGAGGCGGAAAGGTCGTTGTGCGCGCCCAGGGCAGGGGCTTCGAGGTCCAGGTCCTGCTCCCGCCCGATCCGGCGAGGGTACGGGAGATCGTCCTGCAGCTCGGTTGACGGCACCGGGCCGACTCAGCCGCTGGCGGACTCCGCCCGTTCGCGGGCCCGCACCACACGACTGTCCAGCCGGAGGTTCAAGATCTGGACGGCCAGAGAAAAGCCCATGGCCGAATAAATGTAGCCCTTGGACACGTGGTGGCCCGTCCCTTCGGCGATGAGCATCACGCCGATCAGGACCAGAAAAGACAGAGCAAGGACCCGAACGGAGGGGTGGGCCTGCACAAAATCCCCGATGGGTCCCGCAAAGACGAGCATGACACCCACCGCAATCACGACGGCCGTCACCATGATCGGCAGGTGGTCCGCCATCCCGACAGCGGTGATCACCGAGTCCAGCGAGAAGACCACGTCCAGAACCATGATCTGAAGCAGGATGATCGTGAGCAGTTTGCGCTTGCTGGCCAGGGCTTCCTGGGTGGCCGATTCCCCCATCTCCGGGCCCGCATCGCTGGCATGGTGTTCCTGGGGCCGCTCGACGTTCTCGTAGATCTCGCGGGTGGCCTTGTACAGCAGGAACAGGCCGCCACCGGCCAGGATCAGGTTCTTGCCGGACCAGGGCCAGATGAGGGTGAACAACACCTCCTCGAGCCCTATCACCCAGCTGATCGAGGCCAACAGGAGCAACCGGGTGATCAGCGCCATCGCCAGCCCCAGCCTGCGAGCACCAAGTTGTTGATCCGCAGGCAATCGACCACAGAGGATGGTGATGAACACAATGTTGTCGATGCCGAGCACGATTTCCATGCCGGTCAACACCGCAAGGGAGAGCCAGGCATTCGGGTCGCTGAGCAAGGCGATCATGGAATCTCCCAACGGCGTCAGTGGCTGCCTGGATCCTCTGTGGTGAGCCAGGGTGCCAGGAACAATAAAAGTGCGACAGCCGCATAGCCCGCCGCCCATGGCCAGGCCGGAGAGAGGGACATCGCGGTGTCCCCAGGGGTGAAGACGTAGCTGTGCATGAGTCCCACGGCACTGAGGACCGCCCCGCCCGCCATCCATGCTGCAGCCTTCCGAAACTCCCGTTCGATGATGTAGACGGTGGCGGCGGCCAGGATCATGGCCGTGAAGATGAACCCTGCCTCGAGGGCAAAGGCGCCATCGATATAGGTGTCCGAGCCCCGAAAAGCGGGGATGAGTTCGGGCCCGAAGGTCGGTCCACCTGGGGAACCGTAGCCCGCGGCTCGAAGCCCGTTCTTGGCCATCAACGTCCCCCAGGCAGCCACCCCGGGCAACAGCCCGATCACAGCTGCAGGTGCATGGGCTCGCGGAGTCGCCTCAAAGGCCTGGGCGGTGATGACCAGCCCGATCCAGATGACGATGGCCATTCCAGCGTCAATCGGCACCGCATAGGCCAGCACTGCCAGGGTCCCCGTCAGACAGATGACCGTCACGAAGACGGCGTTGAGCACCGAGTATCCAGCCCGGGCCCCCAGCCCCTTCCAGCCCGGGTGGCCGATGTAGATCGTGGTGGGGAAACAGGATCCGAACACGGCGGCCAACATGGTGCCCACCCCATTCACTGCCAGGGAAGAGCGGGTCTCGTACGCATCGCCCGCTGCTTCTGCGGACTCGATGTTCTGGAGCGAGCCCACCACATTGAACAGGCCCATCGGAATGATGACGCCCAGGTAGGCGAGGAGGTAGCCCCCGCTCAAGGCCTCGATCAAGTCACCCACCACAGGAACGGGAAGATGGAAGCCCCCGAGTCCCGGATTGGCGCCCTCGGGCCACCAGGGTCGGGCCCAGGCGATGGCCGTGCCCAGCACCACGGCGACCAGGCCACCGGGAATACCCCCCACGAAGCGAACCTTGCCGAAGTACACGAGCATCACGACACCCAGGGTCACCAGTCCCACCACCGGGTGGGCAAAGGACCGCAACAGGAAGCCCAGGGAGATGAACCCCAGGGCGATTCCCGAGAGCGTCGCCAGCAGAGCAGCCCGGGGGGTCGCCCGGCGAATTCGCTCGGCGACAAATGCCCCCCCGAACTCAATGAGCCCGCTGCCCAGACAGGCCACAAGGCCCGCTTGCCAGGCAACCCTGGCCGGATCCGCAGCGCCCGCTGCCTCTGCCGCAAATTTCGCCGGCAGCATGACCAGGAAGACATAGGCGAAAAGCGACACGGTGTTGATGCCATAGGGCAAGGCGCACACATCGGTGCGCCCCGTCTCCCGGGCCAGGATCATCGCCTGCCGGGCATACCAGAGATTCCCGAGTACCAGGGAAACCGCGGCACCAGGAAGCACATGGCCATAGAGCAGGGCATCATCAAACCCGAGCACAAAGCGGCACAGGGACACGATGACCAACAACTGGATGAAGTTGTCGAGGGCAAGCCCAAAAAAACCATCGATGTCTCCGCGCACAAACCACCGCATGCCGACCTCCAGGCGAGGGATATAGCGCATCCATGCTTTGGCTCTGGATGCTGGCCTGCAACCCCGTTGAGAATCCGCTCCCCTGTGAATCGGAGGGGCAGGACCGAATCACACTGCCCGCCGATGATGCCGTGCATCAGGAGGACACCGAGTGGTGGACCTGGTCGGGCCACCTCTCCGACGAGAACGGAAGCTGGTATGGATTCCAGCTGGGCTTCTTCCTCTTCGGGACAGGCCAGACCCGAAGCGTCCGGGCCAACGCTGCGGTCACCGACATCGACGGACAGGCTTTCCACCACGACTCCGGCCAGGATTCCCAGGAGCCGACCCTCACAGACAACGGCTTCGACTTCGCCTTGGGGTCGGTCACAGCCCTGGGAGGCGATGGGCTGGACAGTCTCTCCCTGGAGGCCGGCCCCACCACCCTGGACCTGGACCTTGAGAGCCTCAAGCCTCCGGTCTTCCACCACGGAGACGGGTACCTCGAGCCCAGCGCGGGAGGCTACGCCTACCACTACTCCCGGACCCGCATGAGTACGACGGGGACCCTGCGAACCTCCAATGGCTCCCAGACGGTCTCGGGACACGCCTGGTTCGACCACCAATGGGGCGACCTGCAGCCCCTGGCGACATCCGGCTGGGACTGGTTTGCCCTGACCCTCGAGGATGGGCGGGAGTTCATGCTGTTCACCGTTCACGACGGAGAAGACACTGAATCCAGCGGCGGGACGTGGGTAGACCCCGGTTGTGGAGTCCTGGAAATCTCACCCGAGGCCGTCCACATCCGTTCCCTGGGAACCTGGACCAGCCCCCGGAGTGGTTGTACCTACCCCATGGGTTGGTCGATCCAGGTCCTGGACGAGATCTACACCCTGACTCCCGTGCTGGAGGACCAGGAACTGGTGACAGAAGACGACCAGGCGTCCTGGAAAGGCGCAGCCACGGTGGTCGGGCCGATTACGGGCCGCGCCATCATCGAGCTCACCGGGTACTGCAACTGACGCACGTGAGGACACCTGGCCTCCACGGCCTGGCCCGGATCCCCTCATCTCATTGGAAAATCAACTTTCACCCTGAAGGACCACAGAGGCCACCGGATCCAACGGCCCTGATAAAGAGCCGTTCTTGACCAGTAAATGGCTTGTCTGGACCCGAATTTTTCTGCACTCATTTGCGCCAGGCGATAGTTTCTTCAACGCATCTGGAAGATCATGATCAACCCTGACCTGCTACGCCGGAACCCCCTGGTCTACCGGACCACGCACAAGCGTTGGGTCATGCTCGCACCCTATGTGTCCGGGGTCTTCTGGCTGGGCACTCTCTGCTTGCTGGCTGTGACCCTCTACCTTTCGCCGGTGCAGATCACACTTCCTTGACCCGGTCGAGGACAGCAAGGGCCATCGGCTTCCTCCCTGAATGGCCACGCCCCATGAGCGCCCTTGAGCCATTCGGTTCGAGGAAAGCTCATACAGTGCCCCGTTCTTGGTCCCGTTGACGATACACTTCAGGATCAAGACTGGTCCTGCGACCGGTCCCGTCAACCCGGAAGCCTCATGATCCTGACCTGGTCCCTGCTGGTTGCCTGCAGCGACTACGGCTTCGGCCTCAAACGAGGACAGCCGGTGGCCCCAAACTACGACGGTCAGATCAGCCGGGACCTGGTGCCAAAGGAAGATGACGCCTGTATCGAGGGCGCCCTCTACCCTGGCATCGGGATCGGACAGGAAGAGACCTGCCACCTCGACCCCATTTACGGAACCCTGGAGTCCGTCATCGAGTGGGAGATCAATGCCTTCGATCATCGGTCCGAGTATTCAGACGTACTGATGACCCCGGTTGTCGGACACCTGACCGATGACGACGGGGACGGCATCATCGGCTCGGATGGCGACATTCCCGACATCGCCCTGATCGCCGATCAATACGACGCTGGCCACACTCATGGGGTGCTCCGAGTCCTCCAGGGAGATGGCTCAGGGCAGAACTGGTACTACACCGGGGAGACCCTCGACGACAACACCCAGGTCTATCCCTACCAGTACAGCGGCCTGGCACTGGGAGACGTCGACGCGGACGGCCTGCCGGAGGTCGTCATGGTGGTCTCCATCCACGGAGCCCCAGGGTCGAAGGAGCCCGGGGAGCCAAAGAAGGGCCAGAAGGACACAGCCCCCCCGGCGGACTCCGGAATGCCGCCACCGGTGACCGACACCGGCATGGATGACGGGGAGAACCCCGTTCGAGACACCCAGTTGCTGAATTGCGGCGTGGCCGTGATGAGCCACGAGGGCGAGCTGGAGTGGGTCACGCTGACGGATCTCATCGGCTGTGGAGGCCACGCACCTGCCGTGGCGGACCTGGATGCTGACGGCATGCCTGAGATCCTGTTGGGACCGATGATCTACGATGGACTCACCGGCACCGTCGAAGGGACAGGAGGCTCCTTCGGCGCCTTCAGCGCCTACGCCGAGATGGGCTACATGTCCTTTGCGGCAGATCTGGACGCTGACGGCATCCAGGAAGTGGTCGCAGGCAACGCCCTGCTCGATCAATATGGCAACGAGATCTGCACCATCTCGACCAACTACAACGATGGTTTTCCCGCAGTGGCCGATCTGGACAGCGACGGCCTGGGAGAGTTCCTGGTGGTTGGCAATGGTGCCGTTCGGATCTTCGAACACGACTGCACCTTGAAGACCGAGTGGCTTCTGATCGGCGGGGGCAATGGAGGACCGCCGACTATCGGTGATTTTGATGCCGATGCCAAACCCGAGATCGGCATCGCCGGGGCCACGGTCTACAGCGTGTATGAGCCCGATGGAACCCTGCTCTGGTCCCGGTCGGTGACGGACACCTCCTCCCACGCCACCGGGTCCTCCGTCTTCGACTTTGACGGCGATGGCCAGGCAGAAGTCGTCTATGCCGACGAGGTGTCCCTGTGGGTCTACGAGGGCAAGACTGGAGAGGTCCGTCTCCAGGACACGCTGCACACCAGTCGGACCCTGCACGAATACCCGGTCATTGTGGACGTGGACGCGGACGGCCAGGCGGAGATCATCATCCCCAATGGTGGCGGCCACCACGGCAGCCAGCTGGCCGGACTTTATGTCCTGGGAAGCACGGATGGTAGCTGGCGTCCGAATCGCCAGGTGTGGAACCAGCACGCCTACAGCATCACCAACATCAACGACGATCTCTCCATCCCGTCCCCTGGTGTCCCAAACTGGCCGACGTGGAACAGCTTCCGCAGCGGAGACATCGACCCCATCTCCGGCACCGACATGGTGGATGCCCTGCCCATTCTGGCCGATGTCTGTGAACGCGAGTGCGCCCGAGGTGTCCTGGGCATCGCCTACCAGATCGGCAACCAGGGCCTGGCCGACATGCGGGCGGAAGTTGCCGTCTCGGTCTACGCGGTCAATGGCGACGAAAAGACCCTGATCGAGACCTCCTGGACAGAAGACCTCACTCCTGGGGGGTGGACTTCCGATGGATTCGTGCTTCGACTGGACCTGGAGTCGCTCCCCGACCAGGCCATCGAAATCAGTGTGGACGACGACGGCACGGGAACCGGCCTGGTCACCGAGTGCGACGAGGACAACAACACCCGGACCTATGACCTGTCCGTGTACTGCGACCGCTACCAGGACTGACCCCCCAGGTACGATGGGGGGTGTCCCATCTCCAGGCCGAACAGTGGTTGTCCTCCGTCCGAAACCCGGACGGTTCTTGGGGGTATCTTCCCGACCACCCGGGAAGGGGTGAGCCCACCTTGCTGGTGGCGGCCGCCACCGGGGTGGCTGACACCGCCTGGCTCCATGCCGCGGACCTGACCTGGGAGCGCTTCCTTCTCCCTGTTGCCCTCCGACGGATGCCCGAAGCCGCGAGCCTTCGGACCGCCTGCCTTGCCGAAATCGTGGCCCAGGAGGGCCGCCGAGTCGAACGTTCTTCCGGGCACGACGGGGGGATTCCAGGCTGGGCATGGGTCCAGGGCACTGCTGCCTGGGTCGAGCCCACCTGCTATGCCCTGGCCAGTCTCCAGTCCCTGGGCCAGCGAGATCATCCCAGAGCCCAACAGGGACAGGCCCTGCTGACGAATCGGCAATGCCCTGATGGCGGCTGGAACTACGGCAACCCGGAGGTATTGGGGCAGGCCTTGGAGAGCTTTCCCGGCCCCACCGCCTGGGCGGTCCAGGTCATGCCTCCATCCGAGGCCACAACCCGGGGGCTCGAGCGCCTCGAGGCCGTGCTGGAACGGGGTAGCGTCACGAGCCTGGCCCTGGCGATGTTGGCCCGCGCAGCCCATGGCCTTTCCCTTGATGACTGGCTCCCGCTCCTGCTGGCCCGACAACAGCCGGACGGGTCCTTTGGTGGTGAACGGGTCGACCGCACGGCCTTGGCCTTGGCTGCTATCCGGGCGACCCAAGGGGCCCCTCCTCCTTTCTCCACCCTGGCGACCCAATGAGCCTCCTTTCCCGCCGTGGCTTGCTGACGACCGGCCTGGTCGGGACCGGTGCTGCGGTGATCGGGGCCCCCTTCGCACGGACGCTCATGCAACCCAGGGCCCGGGTCGCCACGCTGGCCATCCCCTCCTATGACTCGGAGTTGGCAGAAAAAGTGCTGGAGGGCCTTCAGCAGTTCCCGGAAACCGTCGCCAGGGCCCACCGTGCCCGGGTGGTGCTGAAGCCGAACCTGGTGGAGTGGAGCCCGGACCGACCGATCAACACCGATCCACGCTTTGTCCGGGCAGTCGCCGAGGCCTTTCGACGACTCGATGCTTCCGAGGTCGTGGTCGCAGAAGGTCCCGGCCACCGTCGGGACACCGAGCTGGTCCTGGAGCAGTCCGGCTTCCAGGAAATGCTCTCTCACTCCCGACTGCCCTTTGTCGACCTGAACGTGGACCGGGTGACCCGGCGGGTGCTTCCTCACAATCGAAGTGGGCTGAAGCACCTGGACCTGGCCGCCACCGCCGTCGGCGCGGACCTGCTCGTCAGCCTTCCAAAGCTCAAGACCCACCACTGGACCGGGGCCACCCTCTCCCTGAAGAACCTCTTCGGACTGGTCCCCGGAAGCGTCTATGGCTGGCCCAAGAACCCGCTGCACTGGGCGGGTATCGACCGGTGCGTCGCCGATCTGCGAGATGCCGTGAGGCCGGACTTCGCGATCATCGACGGAATCGTCGGTATGGAAGGCGACGGACCGATCCTGGGAGAGGCCGTGCCTGCCGGAATCGTGGTCATGGGGGCCCAGTGCTCGGCGGTCGATGCCACCGCAGCCCGACTGATGGGCCTCGATCCGCACCGAATTCGCCACCTCTGGCTGGCATCCTGGTCCGGCGGGACCCTCTCTGAAGATCGCATCGAGCGAATCGGGGACCCCGCCCTGCGAAGGGACTTTCGACTGCTGGATGCCTGGTCGGACCTCCGCCTGGAGACCACCTGACCCCAGACGGTCAACAACCTGGGACAGTCCGTGACATTCCGTGACAGCCCCAGGAGCTACCTTGAATCTCGGAAGGACGGGGCTTTATGCTCTGGAAACCCGGGCTTGCCACGAAAGCGGGCCCGGGTTTCACCTTTTTTGCGGTCAACCATGCAGACCTTTCACCCGGGTACCGACGAAGTTCGTCGAATCCTCACCGAGGCCCGGGTCTTCTGGATGCAAGACGGTGTGGTCGATCCCACTTCGGCCGCGCGGGTACTCGAAGCAGGGCTCCAGGTCGTCATGGATGACTGCACCCTGAGACGTCACCGTCAACTCGGTCTGGGTTCTTCCTGAGGCGATTTCATCTGCTCCAGGACCGCGCCAACCACCAGTCCGCCCACCGTACACCAGGCCACGAGCACCAGCGCATAAGCCAACAGGAGGGTGCCAAGCCCTTGGGTCACCTTGTCCTGAAGATCCCAGACCACCGCCTGTCCGGTCAGGGCTGAAAGGGGCACCGCCACAATTCTGGCAAAAAAAGTCCAGGATGCCCAGCAGGGGAAAGCCCGGCCACAAATACCGAAAAAGCGTCGCCATCCCGATGATCACTGGACTGATCAGCAGTCCCCCCAAGGTCCCCATCCAGAGCCACCGCCGGGTCATGTCTCTTCCCTTTCAGGGCGAAAGACCACCCCGTTCTCTTCACCTCTTACCAGGGTTCCCGGAGCCTCGGTTAGGCTGTCCCGATGTGGCCCCTCCTGTCTCCAGGTAACTGTTGCCTCGTCGGAGACCTGGCGCCGTGGACAGGCGTTCCGGTTTGTGCTCTGGAGACACCATGCTCCTCTTGATGACCCTCCTGTTGGCCTGTGGCGGCGAGCCCATGGACTCCGGAGACTCCGACCCGCCGATCGTCGAAGAGACCCCCCCAGCCCCCACCGGCTGCGACCTGGTCGAGGTGGGCTACGACGGCCCCGAAAACCCGGTGATCGGGGACCTCTGGACGATCTGGCCCATCTGTGACGGTGCACCGGTCTTTGGGGCCACAGTGATTCGGGTCGATCCCGCCACCTGTGGCTCGCTGGCCGAAAACGTTCTCACCTGGCTGGAAGCCGGCACCTGTACGGTCATGGCTCAGACCGGCAGCCAGCGAGCCTACCTGGAGGTCGAGATCGGCAGCAGTCGCTGAATTCAGCGGTCCCTTGCCACCTTTTCCTTGCGAATGGGAAAGGAAAGCCAGCGACACTCCAGGGGCCCATTGTGAATCGGCACGCGCCGGGCAGGACGAAGTCCGATGGACCCGGCCAGGTTCCGGTCCGAGGCCAGGATCCATCCTGTCCACCCCAGGAAACGACGACGGAGCACATCACCCAACTCCCGGTAGAGCGGAGCCAGGTCATGCTCGTCTCCCAGGCGCTCTCCAAAGGGCGGGTTGACCACCACGATGCCCTCTTCGCCCTCGGGGGGGTGCTGATCGGAGAGTGATCGAACGGCCAGGACCACGTCCTCCAGTCCGCTGACCCCAAGGTTGTACCGTGCGCGTTTGACCTGTTCCGCTGACCGGTCCGAACCTCGAACCCGAACCTGTCGCTGAGCCCCCTCCCGGCCTCGCTCTCGCGCCTGCCGCAGCTCCGCCTGCCAGGCCGCCCCGTCATGGCCCGCCCAGCCCAAGAACCCCCAGTGCTTTCGCCCGAGCCCCGGGGCCCGGTCCAGGACGATCCCCGCGGCCTCGGACAGGAAGGTTCCGGAGCCACACATGGGGTCCACAAGCGTCGCCCCTTCCCTACTTTTTAGGGGCCAGTCGGCTATATGCAACAATGTTGCTGCAAGATTTTCACGAAGCGGCGCGTCGCCGCCTTTTCGTCCAGGTGTCCGCAGATGCAGCGCTTCTCCCGTCAGGTCCAGGGCCAGCTGAGCCCAGTCCTGCCGCAGGTGCACATGGATCCGCAGATCGGGCCTCCGGGTATCCACACGCGGGGCCCGGCCTCCAAAGCTGGAGAGCACAGCATCCTTGGTCACCTGGGCCCCAAACCGCGTGTTGCGCAGGGCATCACTGGTGCCGACAAAATCAACCCGAAACGTCCGCTGTGGGGGCAAATGATTGCGCCAGTCCAGGCGCGCAACGCCGTCGTAGAGCGCATCCGCATGGGGAGCCTGGACCCTGTCCAGAACCAGGAGAACACGACTGGCTATCCGAGACCAGAGACAGGCCCGGTAGCCGTGGGAAAGCTGCCCGGTGAATCGAACAGCACCCCGATCAACATCGGTCTCCCCGATGCCCAGAGAAGTCAGTTCCGCGGCCAGAACCTCCTCGGCACCGCGGGTACAGGTCGCCACGAATCTCTGCCGCATCATCCGAGAAAGGCCCCCCTTGTCACAGCCAATCCCTCTTCATCGTACCCCCGATCGGCTCTCACAGCGCTCTCTCTACCATGCTACCTTCTTCACACAGTCTGGCTCACCTGAGGCTCACAATGTCACTGCTGGTCTCTCTTGCTACGATGCTCGCCTGCTCTAGCTTCTCCACAAGCGACAGTGGTGACTCTGGTGATTCGGGCGACACCGCCCCCGATATCGTCGTCAACAACGACCAGGACAACGACGGAATCCTGGACATTCACGAGGGTGACGAGGACCCGGACGGGGACGGCAAGCCCAACAGCACCGACCGGGACAGTGACGGAGACGGGATTCCGGACCACCTCGAATCTGGCGACGACAACCCCAACACCCTTCCTGTCGACACCGACCTGGACGGGACTCCGGACTACCTGGACAGCGACTCCGACGACAATGGCATCTCCGACACCGAAGAGGCCGGAGAGGACCCCAAGAACCCCGTCGACAGCGATGAGGACGGGACCCCGGACTTCCAGGACGACGACAACGACGGAGACAACATCCTCGACACCTGGGAGATGGACTTCGACGCCACAAACCCGGTGGACACCGACTGGGACGGGATCCCTGACTACCAGGACCTGGACTCCGACGACGACACCCTCTGCGACATCTGGGAAGGTGGCACAACGGACTACAGGGCCGAACCCAACGACTCCGACGAGGACGGGACCTATGACTACCGGGATCTGGACTCGGACGACGACGGATTCTCTGACTTCGAGGAGTCCTCGCCGGGCCCCGACTGCCTGGAGCCCTTGGACAGCGACAACGACGGCAGCTACAACTCCGCCGATGTCGACAGTGACGGAGACGGCCTGACGGACGTCGAGGAAACCACCGAGACGGGCACCGACCCCTACGACGCGGACACCGACAACGACGGCCAGTCCGACGGCGCGGAGATCTACGTCGGCACCGATCCGCTGGACAGTGAATCCACCATCGAGGGCCTGTACATCGAGGTCGGAGAGCGCACCACCGTCGAAACCGAGTTCGCATTCGAGTTGAAGATCCAGTACGGGGACATCGGGTTCCTGGTGGACACAACCGGCTCGATGAGCGGCACGGTCAGCACCACGGCCGACCGGTTCGAGGAGATCGTCAACGAGCTCGAGGGGACCTTCGAGAACATGGCCTTCGCCCTGGCCACCTTTGACGACTACAACCACGGCTCGATGGGAAGCGGCTCGGACAAGCCTTTCATCCTCTTGCAGCAGATCACCACCAGCACCGCGGACATGCAGACCGCCCTGAACGCCATCCCCATGCACTCCGGCGGAGATGGGCAGGAGTCCGATCACGAGGCGCTGTACCAGGCCATCACCGGGCTTGGCTACGACATGAACTGCAACCAGTCCTACGACACCAGTGACGACGTTCCCCCCTTCATCGGGAGCAGTGCGGATGCCTTTGCTGGCAAGTCCAGCACCGAGACCTACGACAGCAGCGTGATCGGCACCGGCCTCAACGGAGGCATGGGGTTCCGGGACTTCTCCCTTCCGATCATCGTCTATGCCACAGACATCTACATGCGTGACCCCGACAGTTCGAACGCCTCCCTGGCCCAGGTGCCGGGTGGCTGTGCCCAGGATGCGGGCTCAGACCTTGTGATCCAGGAATTCCTGGACATGGGCGCGTACCTGATCGGCATCGATGTCAGCAGCTACGGGCCGACGTCAACCTACAGCCCCACACCCCAGATGGAGTACCTGGCCGAGAACACCGGCTCGATGGCCGACCTGGATGCAGACGGCGATGCCACCGACCTGCTGGTCTTCCAGGTTCCCCAGGGCAGCGCCAGTTTCGGTGCTGAACTGACAGCCAATGTAGCCACTGCCGTGGAACAGCTGGTCCAGACGGTGACCTTTGAAAAGGTGCACCTGGAGATCGAGGGCGACGAGTGGAACCTGGTTCAGTCCATCACGCCGGAGTCCTATGAGAACGTCGACCCCAAGGACGTACCGAGCCTGAATTTCACCCTGACCTTCCTGGGCGCCATTGCCGCCAGCAATGACGACCAGCTCTTCAGCATGACCCTGAAGGTCATCGGCGACGATTCCATCCTGCTGGACAGCAAGGACATCGTGGTGGTGGTACCAGGCACCTGAGCCCGGCTGCCCCAGACCATTACTGCTGCTGCAATTCAGTCTCCAAAATCGGCTGAAGAAGCTCCGATAGAAGGGTGTGACCGCGGCTATTCATGTGACAGCACAAGTCCAGCCGAACCTCCTCGGGGTCCAGCCCGACCCACTCCTGGGCCAGGTCCACCACGGGCAACCCGGCACCCTCTGCCCACCGCCGCACCCAGTCATAGCCCGGGTACCCACTCTCGACGGTCTCCTCGAAGGGCTGGTCCATTCGTGGTGACAACACCAATACCAGGGATCCTCCACCCTCAGTGACGAGGGATCGGGTCTCGACAAGTTTCGTCTCCGCAAAAGCCCGCCAGACCTCGTCGCTGGGCCGACTGATTGTCTTCGCCTGTCCGAGCGTCACCCAGCGGTAGAGCCCCGAGTGTTGGAAGAGGACCCGACTGAGACCGGGCGACAGGCCCGGGATCGACGGCAGCCCGTCTTCTCCTGTCCGGATCTGACCGAAGTTCCAGGCCCCGTCCCCCACCACCGCAAAGTGGCTGGGGGAGTTCTCCCAGATCTCCCAGATCACCAGGTCAGGTGCAAGAGCCTCAAATCGCTCCCGTGCAACCGCCAGCTGGTTCTCCATGGCAAAGGCCGGCTGAGCCAGGTTGTAGACGCAGCCCGGCGGTCCCGGGAGCAGACCCTGGACCTTGGGCCCCAGGGTCTGCTGGGCCTCCAACTGCACCCCGTAGAAGATCGAGTCCCCCATCAACACCACAGTGGCTCCTCCCGGAGAGGGCCTGCAGGAGGCATTCAGCCGATCGCCCCCGGCCCGACTCGCCCAGACAGGCACACCGTCGAGGACCCGGAACTCGACTTCACTGGAGGCCTGGACATGCTGGACGCGCCCCAGATCCTGTCCCCCGGCCCACCACTCTGCCAGAGATATACACAACAATAATGTTGCAATAGAGAGGATGGGGCGCTTCATGGCCTTTTCGGAAGGTCAGAGAACCGCGATTCCACGACGAACCTCATCCGGTACGGGCGCCTTGGTACCGGCCTTGTAGTCGTAGCAGACGATGCGGCCATCTCCGTGGGCAACAAGGCCCTTGGCATCCGAGAAGACGGCGTACTCCATCGTGAATCGGTCCTCGGCCAGGTCCACCACCCGTGCACAGGCGGTCACGTGGTCCGGAAAGGACAGTGGCTGGCGAAACACACAAGAGGTACGGGCGAGAATGGGCCCGATGCTGGAGTCTCGCAGGGACTCCGTGAAGCCAATGCGAGCAAAGCAGGCGATGCGCGCGTCCTCGAACCACCCGAAATACACGGTGTTGTTGACGTGGTTGAAGGCGTCGAGTTGACCCCAGGCGACAGGGGTCCTGACATGAACCGGGAAGTCGGAAAGCTCCATGCCCGCAGGTCTATCCGGGCCTGGCCGGATCAGAGCTCGAACATCGCGTACTTCCACAGCTGCAACATCTGGGAATCCAGGTTCGCGGCCAGCCGGAAAGTGGAGAAGACAACCTTGCCGCCACCCCCGTTGAAGGAGACGATCAACGGGGAGCTGGAGATCGGAATGTCGACCCCGGCCTCACGGTAGGTCACCGTTCCCAGCAGGTGGGTGGAGACCGTGTTGCCCACCTGTTCGATGGGCGGCCAGACCGGCAGGTCGTAGAGCACATCCATCTCCCCATCGTCATCTTCGAGGAACAGCCCCAGGACCTCGTTGGAGATCGAGGAGTTGACGAGCTGGGCGTTTCCAAGCTGCGCGGAATCCGGGACGTGATCCACGCCCAGGAAGTCGATCTTGTCCGGCCATGCCTGCTCAATGAGGTCATAGGACCAGTCCGATGCGTAGATCCGGCCTCCGCCCTCCACATAGGCCTGGATGTTCTCGATCACCGTGACTGGCACCGGGTTCTCGGCGTCCACAGTGTCGTAGAAGATGCCTTCCTCCAGGCATCCGCCATTGAAGAAGATCAGGTCGTACGCCTCCATCGCCGGCAGATCGAGCAGGAAGCTCTCCAACTGCCCCCGGTGAGTACCATCGATCATCCCGTAGTCCAGGGCACCGATAGCCTCGAGCACCTTGTCGAAGTCATCGAAGTCGCCAGTGACCACGGCGATGTCCAGCACGGTGGGGTCGAAGCACTCCGGTTCATCCAGCCGCAGGTACTCGCCCGGGAAGAGTTCCAGGTAGTGCTCGTCGATCAGCGCACCCCCGTGCTGCACATAGATCGTGAGGTGGGTGTCGACCGGGACCTCTTCCAGGGTCCAGTAGCCATCGGCATCGGTGGTGGTCAGCAACATGTCGTAGAACTGGCCATTCTCATCGGCCAGGTTCGCATAGACCGTGGCCCCCTCAAGCCACACGAATTTCTTCGGATCGCAGACTCTGCCCACGATGGTGCCCGAGGTTTCCACCGGTGGTTGAACATCGTCGGTACGAGTGACGGTGAAGTCGCTCTCGCAGGCGGTCAAAGAGAAAAGCAGGGTCAGCATCAGTCCACCAGGTCGAACTTGAAGTACTCAAAGGGAGCCTCTTCCGGCAGGTAGGCCACGTTGCCCGAGAGGTCGACGGCTTCGAGGTAGTAATGCATGCCCGCGGTGTGCATCTCCTCGGCATTGATGGTGCCTTGCCAGATCTCTCCACCCAGCGGCACCATGCCCCGCTGTTGGAAGGTCATCTCCGTCTGGGTGCGAAAGTAGACACCCGCCACCAGGATGCCGTTGTCATCGATCATGTTGGCGAGCACGGCTAGGGATGCGGTGGCCGGGTGAGTTCCCTCGACGGGCGAGTGATCGATCACGGGGGGGTCCACGTCTACCGGGGCCGCGGTGTCACCGAGTGCTTCGTTCCGCTGCTGGGAGTAGACCTCGTCGTCATTTGTCCCACAGGCACCCAACAGTCCCAACAAGAGCGCTGTCATCGCCACTCCTCCTTCAAGCCCCAACACAGGATACCCCAGGATACCCTGGACATCCCGCGTTGTGGCTATGCCGCCGAGTGCTGAACTGTGACACCTTCAACGCCAGGTCAGCGGAGGTGGCGGAGCCGGCTCCTTCAAAAGCCCGGCTCGAAGATCGTCGAAAAGTGCCTGCCCCAGGGTGGATTCGAACAAAACGAAGCCGTCCGCACCCACTTCTCGGCTGACTGAAATTGCCTCCATGACCTGCTCTGGGGTCATCTTGTCCGGCTCGGCGGTGATGCCCGTGTAGACGTGCCGACCTGCCTTGTGGGCGACATGCCACCGGGCCATCGTCCGAAAATCCAGGCGACCGCCCTCGGTCGCAGACACCGGCCAGTAGATCATGGGGATGTTGGCATCCACGAGCCCCTGCTCCAGGAAGCCCACGCTGTCCTGGTACAGGCTCGCGTTCCCCTCGAGGACCCCCTGCCAGCCGAAGTCGTTGGTGTGAACCCCCCAGACTGCAGCCGTCACCGGAACGTCCACCGCCTGCCGGACACCGCCCACGGTCTCGTTCACCCATCCTCTCTGGAGCGCTGCACGGTAGCCCGGTTCGTTGGACAGCCCTGGCATGTGCTTCGGAGCCCGGTACACCCCGGCCTTCGGGTAGCGGACATAGTCCAGGTGGATGCCATCCACGTCGTACCGCTGAGAGATGTCCCGAGCGACCGCGGCGATCCTCTCCCGAACCTGGGGATGGGCTGGGTCGGCAAAGACATAGCCCTCGTTCAAGGCCATGGGCACCCCGGCCTTGTCCGCCAGGACCCATTCGGGATGCTGGAGGTAGGCGTGAGCCGGCATGACCGAAGAGGGAGGCTGTGAACCCCGCCAGAGTGGGAAGACGTTGATGTAGGCGTGAAGCTGCAGACCCCTCTGGTGCGCGAGATCCACCGCCAGGGCCAGGGGATCCCACCCGGGGTCCTGTCCAAACACCCCCGAAAGCAGCGCGGATTGGGGCTCCAGCGAAGAAGCATAGAGCGCATCAAAGGTCCCCCGAACCTGGAAGAAGACCGCGTTGAAATGGGCCGATGCGGCCTCATCGATGGTGCGTCGGACATCGGCTTCGGTCTTGTAGCCCCACCGGGTCACCCAGAGCCCACGAAGCTCGGGGGTGGCCTCTCCAGCGGTGGCAAAAACCAGATCTGACGAAGGCGCTGCCGAAAGACAGGCCATCAACATCCACGGAAACATGTTCTCCCTCGAACCCCGGCGAGGGCCCGGAGTTCCCAGCCAGTTAAGTCGCCCACGTGTCTCTGTGGATGCTCGCGCTTGGAGCCTGTGGTTTCAACAGCACGCCTACGGCCTCTGAGCCCCGGCGACCCCACGTGATCCTGTTGACCCTGGACACCACCCGGGCCGATGCCCTGGGCGTCTATGGCGCAAGGAAGGGCACCACGCCACACCTGGACAACCTGGCAGAGACCGGTGTGCAATTCCGCTGGGCCCTTTCCCATGTCCCCTCCACACTGTCGAGTCACGCCTCCATGTTCACCGGGCTGGACCCCCACGGGCACGGCGTGCCGCGAAACGGGCATGCCCTTTCTCCGGAGCACGACACCCTTGCCAGGCGGCTGACCGCCTCCGGCTACGACACCCGAGCGGTGATCGGTGCTTCCGTACTCGACCACAGACTGGGGCTGGACGCAGGCTTCTTCCTCTACGACGACACCCTCCTCCCGGTCGATCAAGGGATTCGCCACGAGGACCTGGCCGACTCCGTGACGAACCGCGCCCTTCAGGCCGTCGATGGGCGGAATCCAGAAGCGCCCCTGTTCCTCTGGGTCCACTACTTCGACGCCCACCATCCCTACGAAGCCCCCGAAACCAGCGCCGGGCAATTCGTAGACACCAGCCACGTTCCTCCCTGGCGCGAGATCGAGGGACTGGATGCAGGAAAGGCCTTCCAGCAGGGGCTGGCCGACTCCGAGGACATGGCATGGCTGCGCACGACCTACCAGGCTGAAGTCCACTGGATGGACAGCCAGATCGGGCGACTCCTGGAGGGACTGGAGGCCCGCGGCCTGCTGGAAGAAGCGGTCATCGCCGTGGTTGGTGACCATGGGGAGATGTTCGGTGAAGAGCCGACCCGACCCATGGGGCACTCCTTCGACATCGACCTGGCCGTCACCAGGGTCCCCTTTCTCATCGCGGTTCGGAGCCTGTCGGACCCCACTCCCCGGGTCATCAACCAGCCGGTGAAGGTCTCGGATCTCGGGCCCACGCTGCTGGCCCAGGCGGGACTGTCCGGAGACCTGGGGGAAGGACAGGATCTCAGCCCCCTGATGAACGGACAGACATTGGCGGGCTCCCCCATCTTTCTGGAAGCGACCCGGGGCAGCCGTGCTCCGGACGGACGGAACTGGAACAACCTCCTGCACGAACGAGGCGTCCTGATGAACGAACGTCTCTTCATTCGCAGTCCCCTGATTCCGGACCGGGTTCATGCCCTGGATGGGGCGCAGACCGAGCTGGTTCTCGACGAAAGTGAAATGAGAACCTTCCAGCGCAAACTGAAGGCCTGGGACAACCAGGCACCGTCCTACCGGCCTCCGATCGCGGACCCCCACCTGCAAGCCCCCCTGGAGGCGCTGGGGTACCTGGACAACGAGGACCCCTGAGATGTCCCCCATCACCCTCCTGGACGGCCCCCTGGGGACCCTGCTCGGGGATCGAGGAGTGCCGCTGCCCACACCTCTCTGGTCTGCATGGGCCCTGATTCACGCGCCCGAGGCTGTCACATCAATTCACCGTGACTACGCCGATGCGGGCGCCAGGGTCCACACCGCAAACACCTTTCGTACCCGAAGAAGGACCCTGCCTGACACCTGGGCCCAGCACACCACTGAGGCCGTGGCCCTGGCCCGGGCAGCAATCGATTCCGACCACCGCCTGGCCGGCAGCATCGCCCCTCTCGAGGACTGCTACCGCCCGGATCTCTCCCCACCAGACCCACGCCTCGAGCACCGGGAGATGGCAGGATGCCTGGCCCAGGCTGGCGTGGATCTGTTGCTGGCCGAGACCTTTCCCCACATCGAGGAGGGCTGGGTGGCCACAGAAGAAGCCGTGGCCACAGGTCTGCCGGTCTGGTCGAGTTTCACAGCCGGACCTCAGGGCGAACTCCTGACGCCCGAGGAACTCCTTCGGGCTGCCCATGGCGCAGTGGCCCGGGGAGCCTCCGCGGTGCTCGTCAACTGCGTTCCAGCCTCTCGAACCCTGGAGTGGTTGCAACCCCTGGCCGCCCTTGGCGTTCCCTTTGGTGCCTATGCCAACGCCGGCCACCAGGACGAGCAACTGGGCTGGCACCATGATCCCGATGACTCGGCCCGACGCTATGCCGATCTCGCCGAGGGCTGGGTGGCGCTGGGCGCCACGCTGATCGGGTCCTGTTGCGGTACTGGACCGGCCCACATCGCCGAACTCGCCCGCCGCTTCGGCCAGGGGCCCTAGGGCGTCCAGTCAGCCCGACTGTTCGGAGTCTCCCAGACCCGAACAGCGACCACTTCGACCCCGTGGGGAGACAGCATCTCTGCTGCAATTCGTCCCAACTCCGCGGCAATGTGCTCCGCAGAGGGCGGGTTGGCCATCCGGTAGACCGGCCGTCCTGCGGCCGCATTGCTCGCTGCAATCGCCGGCAGGGCCGGATCAGGATCCGCGTCCATCACCAGGGCCGTGTGATCCCAGTGTCGGTCGATCCATCCCCCCACCAACTCCTTGATCACGCCAAAATCCACCACTCGGCCCCGGTCATCCAACTCGGGCGCAGCGCAGGTGATCTCGGCAGCGTAGCGGTGGCCGTGCCAGGCGGCGCACTTGCTCTCATGCCGCGGAATGCGGTGCATCGCATCCCACTCCAGCCGTCGTGTACAGGTGATCACGCCAGTCATCTATCCCGCTGAGAACCCACCAGGCCCTGGATCAGTCTCGGCCGCAGCGACCAGTCTCTCGGCATCCTCTGCATCGACCACCTGCCTGGCAATTCCATAGGGAAAGCCAGCCCGGACCATCGCAGCCAGGTCCTTCTTCGCCCGTTCTGCACGCTGGGCCGGGTCCCATCGAAAGGGCCCCAGCCGCCGTCGACGAGCGTAGGCGCATGCCCGGAGCAGCTCGGCATCCTCTCCCACCGAATCCTCCAGCGCCTGGAGTGCCTCCTCCACCAGTTCCCCAGAGACGCCTCGCTGGCGCAGCCGTCCCCGAATGCCACGGGCGGAGATGCCACGGGTGTGGAGGGAATCCACCCAGGCCGCGGCATAGCGAGCGTCGTCGATGACGCTCTTCTGGACCAGCTTCTCCACAAGCGTATCGACCCAGGCGACCCCCACCTCCCGGTCGCCTCCATGGGCCGCCAGACACCGGTCGACCCGTCGAAGGAGTACACGACGCAACTGCCAGGCCGTCGGGCTGTACCGCTGAAGGTACCGGAAGGCCTGGTCCTGGAGATAGGAAGGTGAGAGTTGGGGAACCGGGCGGGCTTTCTTCGACCTTTGAGGCACGGCGGTATCCAAGTTCACGATCTCCGTCGGTCCGAGATCTATTCGTCCGTATCCCGGGCCCTCCCGTACATGGTGGCGCTCACAGCCCCAGCGACACCACCCCCGACGCCACCAGCAATGCCCGAACCAACCGCCACCCCCATGAACTCAAACAGAAGAGTGACTGTCACACTGGTGACCACCCCCGCCACCACCGCGTAGATCAGAACCTTGTTCATCGGCCTCTCCAGGGGGTATTCCAACACATCGGCCAGGAAATCACGAGAGCCAGGGGCCCGTTCCACTCCCCTGGCCGAAGCCGCCCATCCAGTCAGGGAACCTCCTGCCCGGCACAGCCCTCCAACAAGAGCTGGACCTGGGCTGACAGGGCGAGGCTCCCCCCAGATCCCCGATTCTCCCAGGTGCGCAGGACGGTATCGTCCCCACGACGAAGGGCCGCCGCCGAGAGCACCAACGGGGAATAGCCCGTGGGATCGGCGCCCACCCCCAGGGCATGTTGCTCCGCCAGTGACCACTCGCAGTTCACCGCCTCCGCCAGGGCCAGGGGCGCAAGCAGTTCCGGGGTCGGTGCACACCCGACCGCCAACCCATGTTGACCCGACTTCATCGCATCGGACCACTGCTGGCGGTCCACGTGGTATCGGCTTGCATTGAGGCAACAATAGGGGCTCGGCGGCATGGTGAGCGAGGCCTGGAGGAGCACCGGCGCCTCCGGATCATCGAGGGCCTCCAGGGCCTTGAAGTAGCCACAGGCGGTGTCCGAAGACGGCGAGACCTCGAAGGCATGACGCCAGAGCTCCCGACTGGAGGACCAGATGGGCAGGTGAACGGTGGTCAAGTAGGCCAGGAGCACCACCAGCCCCACCGCCGGCCAGGGACGGCGATCCCGCGGAAGGGATGCGGCAAGTGCCAGCCCCACTCCCGCCAGGGAAGCGTATGCGTAGCGGTTGGGAAGACCACCGGTCAGCACCACCCCCAACAAGGCCGGAATCCAGACGGCCAGGGCCCAGCAAAGCCCCACAGCTGCGACTCGACCACCGCGCCATAGCGCCAGAGCCACACACCCCGTCAGTGGCACCAGAGTCCACCACGGCACCGATCTACCCTGGTGGTAGGCCGCAGGGTTCAGGTCCCATGGCACCAGGAGCCGATCCGCATAGATGGCCAGGAATTCCGGCAGATTCCGGAGAGCCCCCACCACGTCAGTGCCCACCACCCCCGGGAGGTCGGCCAGGAACCGGAGCCTCCAACCCACGCCCAGCGCCGCCACGAGAACCCCGTAGCGGAAAAGCCCACGGGGCCGATGTCCCCGCCCCACATCGGTCAAGGCCATGAGCACCGGAACCAGCAACGCGGACTCCTTGGCGAGCAGGCCTCCCAGGGCACAGAAGAAGGCCGCTGCCAACCGCCTGGCCCCAGGTTGGCGCGGCGCCAGCAGCAGCACTGCTCCCAGTGCACCCGCCAGCGCCAGGGCGTCATTGCGAGCAGCCACGAATGCCACCACTTCGGCCTGGAGCGGATGGAGGGCAAAAAGCGCAGCGCCCGCGACCGACGCCCGCACATCGGGCACCATGCTGGCAAGCCACCTCTGGACCAGGACCACACAGACCAGGTGCCAGACCAGGGAGTGCACGTGGTGGCCCGCTGCGGAGAATCCCCAGAGGGTCCTGTCCAGGGTCAAAGACAGCCCCATCAGGGGGCGGTAGTACGGCGCTGAGACCTCCTCGGCGATCGGCGTGCTCTCCCACAGGCCGATTCGAAAGAACTCCATGGCCGTGCCCCAGGAATGGGTCAGGGAATTCCCCAGCACCAGGATCTCGTCATCCCAGACGAAATCCATCGCCAACACCGGTGCAAAAGCCACTGCGGTGACCATGACCAGCGCCACCAGCCCCTGGCGTTCCGCCCGGGTCACAGGGTCCACCCCACCCGTTCGAGCAGAGGAACCAGGTCCGCCCCGGGTTCAGCCTGGCACTTCAGGTTCTCCCGTGTCCACGGGTGAGGCAACTCGAGCTTCCAGGCGTGAAGCGCCAACCGGGGCCAGACCCGCCCCGCCGCCCCGCCGTGTCGGCGATCGCCGATCACCGGGTGCCCCGCCTCCATGGCGTGGATCCGGATCTGGTGGGTGCGTCCCGTCTGAAGTTGCGCTTCCACGACCGTCATGCCCTGCCCACTGGCCAGGGCCTTCCAGGAAGTTCGCGCCGCACGACCCTGGACAGGCGTGCACCAGTTCCCGCTTCCATCGAGCACACCGAGCAGGACCACCAGGTACCGCCGCACTGCCACCCGCTCTCGAAATGCCATGGCCAGACCCTGGTTCGCTCGCCGATCCAGAGAGACAGCCACCAGCCCCGAAGCCGGCGTGTCCAACCGGTGATGAAGAGCCGCATACCCTTCCGTTGCCAGGAGCCGATCAAAGAGGTTGTCACCACCACCCCGAGGTGCCTGGCAGGGCAAACCTGACGGCTTGTCCAGGACCAGGACCCATTCATCCCGATACACTTCTCTTACGGGGACCGGTTCCTCCACGTCGCCTTCCTATCCCGGGCGTTCCATGGCTGTTCGAATCCACGAGCTTCTGCAGTTCGCTGTCGAGAACCGAGCGTCGGACATCCACCTGGGTGCCGGTGAGGTTCCAGCCTTTCGAATCGACGGCCAGATCCGTCGCCTGGACATGGAAACGCTCAGCGGCGATGACTGCAAGCGGCTTGCCTATTCGATCATGAACGAGAAGCAGAAGACCCGGTTCGAAAAGGACCTGGAGTTGGACTTCTCCATCGGCCTGAAGGGCCTGGCCCGGTTCCGGGTGAATGTCTTCACAAATACCAGGGGCGTCGCCATCGTGATGCGCCTGATCCCCTCGCGGGTCCAGACCCTGGAAGAACTGAGCCTGCCAACGGTCTTCACCCGCATCGCAGAGTTCCCCAACGGGCTGGTGCTGGTCACCGGCCCCACAGGCTCGGGCAAGTCCACCACCCTCGCCGCGATCATCGATCACATCAACAACCACCGGAGCGACCACATCCTCACCATCGAGGACCCGGTGGAATTCGTGCACGCGCCAGGCAAGTGCCTGATCAACCAGCGCGAGATTGGCGCACACACCCACTCCTTTGCCAACGCCCTCCGATCGGCCCTGCGCGAGGATCCTGATGTCATCCTGGTCGGCGAACTGCGCGATCTCGAGACCATCTCCCTGGCCCTGACCGCCGCCGAGACCGGGCACCTGGTGTTCGGCACCCTCCACACGAACTCGGCGCCTGAGACCATCGACCGGGTCATCGACGTGTTCCCCCACGAGCAACAGCAGCAGGTCCGAACCATGCTCTCGACCAGCCTGATGTGCGTCGTGTCCCAGATGCTGCTGCGGCCCAGTTCGGGGCAGGGGCGGATCGCTGCCCACGAGATCATGATGGTCAACCCGGCGATCCGGAACCTGATTCGTGAGAACAAGCTGCACCAGATTCCCTCGATCATGCAGACGGCCAAGGGCGAAGGAATGCAGACCATGGCCTTCTGCCTGAAGCGGATGGCCCAGAAGGGACGCCTGACTCGCAAGCAGGCCATGGTCGCCTCCAACGACCCCCACCTGTTCGACGACGAACACCCGCCCGCCTCGGGTCGCCACCAGACCATCGGCCGCCGCTGATGACGATCCTGGTGAATGGCCAGACCACCCAGGTCTCGGCTGACGAGACCCTTCAAGCCCTGTTCAAGCGCCTGAAGCTCCCCGGGGACGGGGTGGCCGTCGCCGTGAACCTGGAGGTCGTGCCCCGGGCTGAGCATGGCGCCACCCGGCTGAAACAGGGGGACAAGATCGAGTTCGTGCGGGCCGTGGGCGGTGGCTGAGGGAAACGCTTCGCGGTCATCCACAGTGATCGCGGTCGGTGTACTGCTGTTTGGGCTGGCCTGGGCCTGGCGACCCATCTGGAACGTGGACCTGTTCTGGCATGTGGCCACCGGCCGGGTGATCCAGGCCGGGGGCCTGCCCACCCAGGATGTCTTCAGTGCTGCGAACCCCGCTGCCCCCTGGTCCACCTTTCAGTGGCTCTACCAGCTGGCCGTCGCCGGGATCGACGACGTGGCCGGCCTGGGTGGACTCCGAGGCACGCACGCCCTGCTCTATGGCCTGGGCCTGGCGGCCTGGGCCCGCCTTGTGGCCCGTCGGGCTGGCGTCGGGGGGGCACTTGCCATCGTCGGGGTCTTGTTGCTGCTGTTCGAAGACCGACTGAGGGCCCGGCCCCACCTGCTGGAACTCTGGCTGGTCGTTCCCCTGCTCCATGGACTCTCCTCGGACCCGGTGGGGCCTCGACGCCTGGGCCTCGTGGCCCTGGCTCCCCTGTGGGCCAACCTGCACGCCGTCTCCAGCTTGTGGTGGGTCGCCCTTTTTGGCGCCTGGGCCCTGCCGCGGCGAGACCCTCGCGCCCTGGGGCTCTGGGTCCTGGGCACCGCGACCATCCTCACCGCACCGGGGGCCTGGGCCGGCCTGACCGGGGCCCTGGGATCCCACCAGGCCTGGCCCGTCGAGTTTGTGCCCGAGCTGGGCCGAACCTGGATCTATGCCCAGCAGGGCCCCTGGGGCGCCTGCATGCTCCTGGGGGTGGGGCTGGGCGTGGTTGCTGCGGGAAGTTCTTGGCGCAAGGGAGGCGACTGGAGTGAACGCATGGCAGGCACCGGGTGTGCCCTGGCGGCTGTGATGATGGCCCGCTGGGCCTGGTTTGCCGCTGTCCCGATCGCCCTGGCCCTCCAACATCGTCCCCCGGCAAGGTGGGCCAGGCTCCGACACAGTTCCTTGTGCCTGTTGGCCCTTCCTCCCCTCCTCCACGCCGGCCCACGCTGGTCCCTGGCCGAGCGCATGTCTCCTCTCCAGGCGGAACGCTTTCCCGTGGCTGCCGCAGACTACCTGGCCCACAACAACCTGCGGGTTCCCACAGACACCGACCCTGCCTGGTCCGGGTACCTGCTCTACCGACTGCACCCGGGCACCACGGTGCTTGCGGATGGGCGACTCGTCTTTGGAGAGGAGGTCGCCGACCTGCTCCGTCGGAGATTCGAAGGCGATGGAGACACTTTTGCCGAGGCGGTGGGTCGCTTCCACACCCTCGCCCTGGTCGCCCCCACCGGCTCCCTGCCAGCCCTGGACCCCGCCCTCTGGCGACAGGTCTACGCCGATGAGATCGCCGAGGTCTGGTTGCCGCGGCCGGCGTGGCCACTGCTGGACCGGTAGCCCGAAGAACCTAGAGCAGAGTGAAGTAGGCCTTGGCTGCCTTTTCCACCGCCTCAGGAGTGATGCGAAGGGCCTCGTTTGCGTACAGACACTGGTTCCGGATCTGCAGAAGCAGGTCCCGGGCGTGGCAATACCGCATCT
The DNA here is from genome assembly GCA_964567625.1 of uncultured Enterobacterales bacterium. GTDB lineage: Bacteria > Myxococcota_A > UBA796 > UBA796 > CAJQPC01 > CAYFPX01. The sequence continues at coordinate 31,327 of CAZMNK010000030.1, forward strand.
TCCGACCCGTGACCTGGTAGCAATTCAGGATCAGCTGGTCGAGGGCAGACTCCTGGAGAGGAAAGCCCATTGCCAGGGCCTCCTTCCGCAGCAACTCCCGGAAGATCTCAAGGGAGGGGTCCCCCACGTGCACCTTGTAGGGAATTCGACGCAGGAAGGCCTCATCGACGAGCTCTGCAGGGTCCAGGTTCGTCGAAAAGATGAGCAAGGGGTCGAAGGGAATCTGGATCTTGCGACCGTTGGGCAACCGGAGGTAGTCGACACGGTTCTCCAGGGGCAGGATCCAGCGATTCAAGATCGCCGAAGGAGCTTCCTGCTGACGCCCGAAGTCGTCGATGACCAACAACCCGCAATTTGCCTTCATCTGGAGCGGAGCCTCACACGGCCCAACGTCGCTGCCGATGGCGGTCAGTTCCAGCGAAGCCAGGGTGAGCTCTCCCGACGCCACGACGGTCGGGCGGCGGCATCGGACCCAGCGACGGTCCACTCGCTCGCTGGAAAAGGCGTCCTGGTGATGGGGAGCCGCTTCGTGAACCTGGGGGTCATAGACCTGGATGATGGCCCCCTCCACAAGCACCGAATGGGGGATGTAGACCCCCCAGTGGTAGGCCCGGGCCATTCGCAGTGCCATCGACGTCTTGCCATTGCCTGGTTCGCCGAACAGGAACACGCCTCGGCCTGAAGTCATCGCTGGACCGATGACCTCGGTCAACTGGTCCTTGACCATCAGGTCGCCAAAGGCCCTGTCCAGGTCCTGGGGGGCGATGCGTTCGCGAGAGATGGACTGAATCTCGACCGCATCCCGGTACTGCTGCAGGGTCACCGGGGCAGGACCCACGTAGCTGGCCTGGGCCTTCAGTTCCCGCGCAAGCTGCCGACCGTCCCGAGAAAGGTCGAAGTGAAAGTCTCCCGCCGCATCCCCCGCAGCATGGACCAACAGCATCCGACGCTTGAGCCCCTGGAGCATGCTGCGCACCAGGGTGGGGTTCATGCACAGGTTCGCGGCGACCTCGTTGCCCGTCAGCCCAGGATTGTCATGGACCGTCTTGAGGATCAGGTGCTCGACCAGGGCCGTAGAGAGCCCGGCTTCCTCCAGGATGTCCGGCTCCTTGGGAAAGAAGGGGTCTTTTTCCACCTCAAAGGGCTCAGTGGAGTCCTTTTGAGGCTCTGGCGGAGTCCATTCCCCCCCGAATTCCGGCGTTCCAAAAGGAGCTCCGGGATCTCGCGGATTCGGGTTCTCGGTGGACTCATCGAAGAATCCGCCCACATTGGCTCCTTTAGGTCCCCCCCAGAGAATACCCGCTCCAGGAGCAGGTTTACAGATCCCGACGATTCTCCATGGCTCGAGCCAGGGTCATCCGGTCGGCATACTCGATCTCCGTCCCCACCGCGACGCCGTGGGCAAGACGGCTCACCCGCAGGCCCAGGGGCTTCAGGAGCCGGGCCACATAGAGCGCTGTGGTGTCCCCTTCTACGTCAGGATCCGTGGCCAGGATGATCTCGTCCATGCCCTCTCCAACCCTGGCGACAAGCTGCTGCAGCCGCAAGTCGTCCGGCCCGATGCCATCCAGGGGCGAGAGCGCTCCGTGAAGTACGTGGTATCGACCTCGAAACTCCCCCATCCCCTCGATGGCTTCAACGTCTTGGGGGCGTTCGACCACGCACACGGTGCGGTCATCCCGAGACCGATCACTGCAGACCCGGCAGGGATCGCTCCCGGCGACATTGCAGCAGACCCCGCACTCGACCACACCCGTATGCAGCTCCTTCAGGGCGTTGGAGAGCTCCCCAGCGACATCATTCGGTGCCGAGAGCAACCACCAGGTCAACCGCCAGGCGGTCTTCTCTCCCACCCCGGGCAACCGCGAGAACGCGTCCACACATCGCCGCAATGGATCCACAGGTCCGCCTAGAACATCCCAGGAGGTAGACCGAGGCCTGCGGCAAGCGCTCCGGCCTGGCCCTTCGCCACCTGCTGGGCCTGGCGCAATGCATCGTTTGTGGCCGCCTGGACCAGGTCTTCCAGGAACTCCCGCTCCTCGTAGGCACGCTCGTCGATGGTCACCGAGACGATCTCCATGGCGCCGTTGGCGCGAACCCGGACGAGCCCACCGCCAGCCTGGCCTTCGACCTCCACCGCAGCCGCCTGGGTCTGCATCTCCTTCATCTTGTCTGACACGCCCGACAACAGGCCATCAAGGCCGCCAAGGGCTTTAAATGGATCGCTCACGACTCCTCCGGTTCACTGAGGGGAATGACTTCCTGGATGGTGGCGCCCAACCGGTGGACCGCCTCGGCAATTCGGGGGTCCACGCGGGCCTCTTCCCAGAGGGTCTCAAGGTGGGCCTGCTTGCGGGCATCATTCCGCTCGCGGCCCGTCTGCTCTTTGCCCCCATCCCGACGCACGGCCTCCAGGCGGTTCACCCCGGGGAATCGCGCCTGGACCCTGGCCAGGATGTCCGCGTTTCCCATGGCCTCCCGACCACGCTTCATGGTGCGTTCACTGCTGAATCCAACCTGGAGAACAACGCCTTCCATGCACTCGAAGACCGAGTGATCCCGCACCACCTGGGCCTCCATGCCCAGGTCAGAGAGCCCTGCACAGACCTCCTGCCAGGCCCCCTGGGGATCTTCCGGCAGGGCACTGCGCGAGGAGGAGGGCGTCCCGTTTCGTGGCGCGGCTTGCGCCACCGCCGGTTCGGCCTCCGGGGGCGCGGAAGGGGGCGGCGGCGGCGGTGCAGCCTGCTCGACCTCCACCGGGGCTGGTGGGGAAATGCTGGCCGTACCCCGGACCTCCCGGGGCGCGGAAGGGGGCGGCTGCGGCTGCGACTGCGGCTGCGACTGCGGCTGCGGCTGCGGCTGCGGCGGCGGCTGCGGCGGTGCAGCTTGCTCGACCTCCACCGGGGCTGGTGGGGAAATGCTGGCCGTACCCCGGAACTCCTGGCGAGGGGAGACATCGCCGAATCCCGGGCCACCGCCACTGCGGCCGGGTCCTCGGGGGGGCGCCGCTCCGCCCTCCTGGAGCCGCTTTTCCAGCTGCTCCAGGCGAGCCAGGAGATGGTCGACCGGCTGGACCCGTCGAACAGTGGCCAGTCGGGCCACCGCCATCTCCAGCACCAGCCGGGGCCGGGAGGACCGGGAGACCTGGTCGTGCACCTCGAGCATGACCTGGAACCAGCGGGAGAAGACCGTGACGTCCATCTCCCGGCACAGGTTCACCAACCGGGACTTCTCCTCCTCGGGAATGTCCAGGTAGCGGTGGCTCTGCTCAGAGAGCACCACCAGGGCGGCATTGCGCAGCAATTCCAGAAACTCCCCGGTGAACTGGGCCAGGTCGTAGCCGAACTCGTAGACGGCGTGGATCACCTCCAGGCATCGCCCGGATTGGCCGGACAACAAGCCCTCGAGCATGCCAAACAAGAGGCCTCGATCCACCAGGCCCAGAATCTCCGCGATCTCGTCGTCGGGTATCTGGTTCCCACCAAAGGCGATGGCCTGGTCGAGAAGCGACTCGGAGTCCCGCATGGAGCCCTCGCCGGACCGGGCGATCATGCGCAGGGCTTCGTCACTGACCTCGACCCCCTCGGCGTCCACGATGGTGCGGAGACGCCCCACCACGACATTCACCGGGATTCGCTTGAAGTCGAAGCGCTGGACTCTCGAGAGGACCGTCTCCGGGATCTTCTGCGGCTCTGTGGTCGCAAAGAGGAACACCACGTGGGGCGGGGGTTCCTCCAGAGTCTTCAACAGGGCATTGAAGGCCCCGGTGGAGAGCATGTGGACCTCGTCGATGAGGTAGATGCGGTACCGCGCCCGGGCGGGCAGATAGCCCACCGTCTCCCGGAGCTTGCGCACATCCTCGACCGAGTTGTTCGAGGCCCCATCGATCTCCACCACGTCCGGCGCGATCCCAGCCAGCATCTCCTTGCAGTTGTCACAGGTGCCACAGGGGGTTGGAGTCGGTCCCTGCTCGCAGATGAGACAGCGGGCAAAATTCCGGGCGCAGGTGGTCTTGCCCACTCCACGGGCCCCGGTGAAAAGGAAGGCGTGATGGATGCGCTTTCGCTCGATGGCGTTGCGCAGGGTGCGCGTGACGTGCACCTGACCGACGACCTCGTCAAAGGTCATGGGGCGCCACTTGCGAGCGATGGCCAGGTAGCTCATTGGCAGACCACTATCAGGCTTGCTTGGCCCATGTCGGACAGGTCCTGGTGGGGTTGCCGTGAATGCGGTTGATGGCCGGGCTCCTCCTCGCCCCTGGTGTCCGTCTACCGTTGCTCCCTTCCGGGCCTGGCGGGGTTCACGGGCCTCGGTCGAGGAGACCCGACCATCAACGACACCCACGACGCGGGAGCCGTCCAGACTGCTGCGCGTGGCGGAGAGGGTGGGATTCGAACCCACGGTACGTTGCCGTACACACGATTTCCAGTCGTGCACCTTCGTCCACTCGGTCACCCCTCCTCAGATGTCCAGCCAAGAGAGACGTCACTCGTCCCAATGAAGGTTGAACACCACGCACAGCATCCTGGGTGGGAACGCGCCCGAACGATCACTAATGGGGCGGAGAGGGTGGGATTCGAACCCACGGTACCCGGAGGTACAACAGATTTCGAGTCTATCGCCTTCGTCCACTCGGCCACCTCTCCGGCATCATCGTCGAGCTACCCAGACCGTTGGCGAAGCTGCTGAAAGAAAACCTTCAACAGCTCCGATGACTCCTCTGCTCTCACCCCGGCAACCACCTCAAAGGAATGGTTCAGTTCCGGGTGATTCGACAGGTCTCCCAGGGTCCCCACAAACCCCCCCTTGGGGTCGGTCGTGCCATAGACGCAGCGATGGACTCTTGAGAGCACCATCGCTCCAGCGCACATGGAGCAGGGTTCCAGGGTGACGTAGACCGTACAGTCTTCCAGGCGCCAACTGCCCAGTGCAGCTGCTGCCTTGCGGATGGCGAGGATCTCGGCGTGTGCGGTGGGGTCCTGGTCACACTCCCGCCGGTTGTGGGCGGCAGCGATGACCTGGTCCTGGCACACGATGACAGCGCCCACGGGGACCTCCCCCTGGTCTGCTGCCAGTCGCGCCTGAGCCAGCGCCTCCTGCATGAAGCGGTCGTGGAATTCGGCCACGGGCATCTTCGTCCCGTCAAAGAGCATCTCGGAAAGGGCTTCCAAGCGGCGATGAACTAATCCGGGCGCAGCCCGTGTCAATCACACCGCTCTTCCTCACCGGGCACTCCTGTTAGCGTGCCCCGCATGCGACGACTGCTCCGAGAGCGCCTGGAAGCTCACATCGCGCAAAAAATCGCCCCTCGCGCCGAGGCCTGGGCGGAGCTTCAACAAGCACTGCAAGACCTGGATCGCCACTGTGTCGCCCTGGCGGAGGACATGGTGCGCGCCTCGGCCCTGGCGAAGGCGATCACCAGTCAACAAGCCCTTGCAAGCCAGCGGTTCACCCACGAACTGACCGTCCACGAGGCGTGGAGGCGCCACCCCGGAGTCGCCGCGATCTTCTCCGCCCATCATCTTCCCGCGTGCACCGACTGCGCCGTCGGCGCCGACGAGACTCTGGCCGAAGCCGCTTTTGGCTACAACCTGGACCTGGCAGACCTCCTGGCAAGGCTCAATGCCCTGCTTCAAGTCCCACCCGAGTCGGCCGGCCCTTGATTCCCGCCCCTGCCCAGGCCTAGGCTGTCCGTTGAGCCGGGCACGGTTCTCGAGCAAGGAGGCTGGCAGGTGCGCAACTCTTGGTGGCTTGCAATGGCGGTGGCTCTGTGGGGATTCACACCGACGGCCCAGGCAGCGGACATCAAGCTCCGCAGCGGTGACGGCCATCGGATCCACGCCGTGCACCAGCCTGTGGCCGAGTCCACCCGTGGGGTGGTCCTGGTCCACATGGAGGGTCGCAGCGCACGGGACTACCGCTTCCTGACCGAACGCCTGAATCGCTCCGGCTTTCACACCGTCGCCGTCGATCTGCGGGGCCACGGTGCGAACCTGGCCTCAGACGAACCGAAGCCCACCCTGACCGAAGAGGAGTGGTGGGCAACGCGAGGCGAGATCGCAGCAGCGGTGGCCTGGCTCCGCAAGAAAGGGGTCAGCGACATCAGCCTGCTCGGGGCCTCGATCGGCGCCAACCTGGCCGCACATGTCGCCGCCTCGGATCCCGAGATCCGCAACCTTGTCCTGCTCTCACCTGGCATTCACTTCGAAGGCGTCACCGCAGCCGATGCGGTGGTGGCCTATGGCGACCGTCCCCTCTTGATGGCTGTCTCCGAAGACGACCGCTTCTCGGCCAAGAGTTGCCTGGTCCTGGAAGGGGATGCCGTGGGCACCTATCACCTGGAGATCTACCGCTCTGCTGGCCACGGCTCGGTGATGCTGAACAAGGCCCCCGGTCTCGAGCCCCTGGTGATCAGTTGGCTGCTGGGCACCTACGGCGGCCTGGACCTGAACCGCAAGTCCATCCAGGTCGAGGGAGACACAGAGCAGAAGCAGAAGGCCACAGGAGAGAAGCTGGGCATCCACGAGTGACCGGGTGAGCATGCCCGGGGGTGTTCAAGACCCCTCCCGACCGTCCAGTTCGTAGCGGGCCAGCTTGTAGTGGAGAGTGGACCGGGCAAGGCCCAGTTCCCGTGCCACGGCAGAGCGGTTGCCCTTGTGCCGGCGCAGCGCGTCCTGGAGAACCCGGATCTCCGCAACCTTCAGGGCATCCCTGGAACGCTCCCCGGTTCCCGGCGTTGCCGGCTGATCCCCATCGAAAACCCAGGGTGAAAACCGGATGCCTTCAGCACCGATGGTGGGGCCGTGTAGGACGACCGCCCGGGTCAACACGTTGCGGAGCTCTCGCACATTTCCCGGCCATGTGTGCCGCGTCAGCTTCTGGTGAGCCTCCGGGGTGACCCTGACCCTCGTGGAGAGCTTGGAGGCAAGGGCCTGGCAGATCGCGGGCAGGTCCTCGAGCCGTTCCCGCAGAGAAGGCAGACGAATCACCAGAACGGCCAACCGGAAAAAGAGGTCCTGTCGAAACTCCCCGGCGAGCACGGCCTTTTCGAGATCCCTGTTCGTCGCCGAAACCACCCGGACGGACGGGTGGCTCACGCTGGTGCTACCGACTCGCCTCACCTCGCCAGTCTCCAGGACCCGGAGAAGCTTGGCCTGTGAGGCCTGGGAGAGTTCGCCGACTTCATCCAGGAAAAGGGTGCCCCCATGAGCCGCATGGAAGGCCCCGTCCCGACGGGAGCTGGCGCCGGTGAAGGCCCCCTTTTCGTGCCCGAAGATCTCCGACTCGAACAGGGTCTCGGTGATCGCCCCGCAATTCACCGCCACAAAGGGCCCTGTCTGGCGAGGGCTCTCGGTGTGCAAGCCCCGCGCAGCCAGCTCCTTGCCGGTACCGGATTCCCCGGTCAAGAGCACCGGCGCCTCGTGTCGGGCGACCCGTTTCAGCAAGCCGAATAGCCGGGTGCTGACCCCCGCCGTACCAACCATGTCCCCGAAGGTCTCCGCCGTCTCCGCCTGTTCGGTGACCTCTGCCACCAGGGTCAGGGTGGTGTCCCCCAGGCGAAGGGTGTCCCCGGGGTAGACCGGCGTGAGGTCAACCACCCGCTGGCCCTCCAGGTAGGCGGCACCCAGCCCCGGAAGGACCATCGCACGACCCTGGGTGACCTGGAAGCCCATGTGACGAGACACCACGGCGGGATCGGTGAGAGGGAGATCGCTGCCATCCGCTCCGAGGAACTGTCGAGGGCGGTCCAGCACGAACCGGGACCCGGCATCCGGCCCGTCCTCGACCACCACCACCGGCTGCCCCAGGGCCAGGCACTCCCCATCCGCCTGTGCAATGAGCTCCTCCGAGGCGCGAGGAATCACCCGGTGACTGGCCGTTCGCTCCGACATTCCTTCCGCTTCGTCGCAGAACCTCAACCGGAAGCCACCGACTTCAAGAATGTCGCCGTGGGTCAGCGTCACCGCACCCTGGACCCGTTCTCCCCCCACATAGGTCCCGTGACGACTTCGATCGGTCAGGGTCCACTGGTCCTGTCGAAAGTCGATGAGGCAGTGGGTCCGTGACACGTCGTCATCGGGGACCATCACCTCACAACTGTCATGGCGGCCCACACGCGTCCGACCCGGACTCAGACGATACGTCACCAGGGGGTCAGCCCCCCGCAGGAACTCGAGCTTGGCCATGAATTGCACCCTATCAGGTGCTCCAATCCCGAGCAGGGCCCGTGCCAGCTCCAATCTCCTGAAATCACGTGGGTTCAATGGACCAACTGTCGACTCCTGGACAGGACCTGTCCAGGAGTCGACACCCCCTCTTGGAGCGACAGGTCATAGGATCCCCTCATGCTCCTCGTCCTCCACGCAGCGCTCCTGAGCGGCTGTCTTCCCGCAGTCCACCAGGGACAAGGTGTGTGGAAGGGGACCTTTGCCCTCGAAGCCCCCGCCCTCTGGGAGGTCACCCGGAATCGGCGCCTCTTGGGTCACCACGAGTTGATCCTGCGGGCTCCCAACCGCTGTTGCACCATCGCCGTGGAGCGTCTACGGGAGACCCGTTCCACCCGGGACCTCCCCCTGTCCCTGATCGCCGATGCCCTGCCCCTCCAGGCAGGTCGAATCCACGGCATCGTGTCTGAACCCATCGCCCACCACCAGATCGAGCTCCAGGGACGGGAGGCCTGGGCCACCACCCTGATGCGCCACAATGGCCCCTACAGTTGGATGGAAACCGCCATCTACACCCGAGCGGACGGCGGCCTGTACGTGCTCACCCTGGACTACCCCACAAACGCGAACGCCAGTGTGGTCCGGGCATGGGAGCGGGTCCTGTCCTCCTTTGACATTCCCGGTGCCACTCCCCCGACAGCGCCCCCCTGGGAGCCGGAGCCCTTTCTGGACGATCCCCCGTCGAAACCTGCTCCGGAGACCTTGTGACCGAGGTTCCTCGCGAGGTGCTGGAGGTTCGCCCCTACCCCGGCGGAGGGCTGGAGGTCGCCCTTCCCCAGCAGGAGCACGTGCGCTTGAGCCTGTTCAAGGGCAGCCATCCTCCCCGGACACCTCGTCATCCCGCCCTGGGACGGGTGGTGGGGGTGGCCAGCCAGGACGGGGACCCGGTGTGGCTGGAGGAACGAGCCGCTGGCCCCCTGCTCTCCGAGATCCCCGACCTGGACACCCTCCACGTGGCAACCGCCTTGCTGGACCTGGCCTCTGGGCTCGCGGCCCTTCACGGCTGTGGACTGGCCCACGGACGGGTCGCCACCGACCGGATCGTGATCAAGGCAAACGGTCGCGCCCAGTTGATCGGTGCTGGAGCCCGATCGGGTGGGGTGATGGAAGACCTCGCGGCCCTGCGGAAGACCATGCTGGCGTTGTGGCCGGACAACGCCCCCGCCTTCCCGGATCCCGGTGAAAAGGAAGCGGCATCGGTGGTGTCTGAGTCCCTGGCGGGCTGGCTGGCCTACCACCACCCGGATGCCTCGGATGAACCCTGGGCACCATCGGGTCCCGAGGTTCCCGAGCTGGCCCTGATTCTCACCCTGGAGCCAGCCCCGGAAATCAGCCACCTGGATGAGATCGGATTCGACCTGGGGCCGGAACCGGACACGGATCGCTCCAGCACCTCCGGCACCACCGGGGGCCGAACTGACCACACCCGGCCCGCATCAGCCCTCCACGGGGCCTCTCCCCGCCGCCTGGGCCTGCTGGGTCAGCTCAGCGCCTTTGCCGACAAGCCCGGGGATCCGGCCCGTTTCGAGGGGGTCCAGGGAAATCCCTCCGAGGTCATCAAGGCCCTCATCGCCGACGAACCCCTGGACCCGCTTCCCCTGCCCGATGGGGTGCCGCCCATGGGCCAGGCCATGGACCCCCCGGTGATCCACGAGGTCGAGCGCACCGCCACCGGAGAGTCCACGTTGACCCGTGCCACGGCCCTGACGGAGAAGCTCTCCCTGCAGGCTCTGAGCAACACCGTTGTCGGAAGCCTGCTCGTCATCCTCGTGGTCGGGTCGCTTGTGTGGCTGCTGCTCCAGGCCTGATCAGCGCGGCTTGGGACCCCGTTTGCGTTTCCTGCGATCCCTGCGGTCCTCTGAATCCGGCTTGCGTGGCTGCGGTGGACGCTTGGGGTAGTTGGCGTGGACATCGGCCCGAAAGGCTTCGAAACGGCCTTCGACAATGGCCTGGCGCATGTTCGCCATGAAGCTCTGGAACCAGTGGATGTTGTGCAGGGTCGCCAGGGTGGCCCCCAGGACCTCACCCACCCGGAAGAGGTGGTGGAGATAGGCCCGGGTGAAATTCTGGCAGGTGTAGCAATCACAGGAGGCATCCGCCGGGAACATGTCCCGCCGATACCGCCGATCAGTCATGCGTAGTCGGCCGCGAGAGGTGTAGAACATCCCGCTCCGGGCATGTCGCGTCTGGATGACACAGTCGAACATGTCGATCCCCCGGGCCACTCCCTCCACCAGGTCCACTGGGCGCCCCACCCCCATCAGGTAGCGGGGGAATTCCGGGGCCATGTGCGGCATGGTGTGGTCCAGTACCTCGCACATGACGTCGTGCCCCTCCCCCACCGAGAGCCCTCCGATGGCATAGCCGTCGAACCCGATGTCCTGGATCTGCCGGGCAGATCGCTTCCTCAACTCCGGCCAGAAAGCCCCCTGGACGATTCCGAACAGGCTCTGATCCGCCCGGTCATGGGCGGCCTTGGACCGGGCCTCCCAGCGAGCGGTGCGCTCCACCGAGGCCTCCGCTATCTCCCGGTCCACCCCAAACCCCAGGCACTCGTCAAAGACCATGGCGATGTCCGCGCCCAGCTTCTGCTGGATGGCCATCGAGGTCTCGGGGCTCAGAAAGGTCGACTGGCCATCCACCTCGTGGCGGAAGTGAACCCCGTCCTCGGTGACCTCCTTCTTGTCCAGGCTGAAGACCTGGAATCCCCCGGAGTCCGTCAGGATGGGCAGGTCCACCTGCATCATCTGGTGCAGACCACCATGCCGAGCCACCAGGTCCTCCCCAGGCCGCTGGTGCAGGTGGTAGGTGTTTGCCAGGATGATCTGAGAGCGGGTGCTCGCCAGGTGCAGGGGAGACAGGGTGCGAATGGCTCCCTGCGTGCCCACCGGCATGAACACCGGGGTCTGCACGGCCTTGCGCGCCAGGGACAGAACGCCCGCACGGGCACCGCCAGCCGTGGCCTCCACGCGGAATGGAATGGGACAGGTCACCTGGGGGAGATAAGCTGCGGCGAGAGATGCTGCCTGTCCTCACCCTGCTCGCCTGCGGTACCCCAAACGACACGGGGTCCGACCGCCTGGACGTCCTGACGGAGAAGGACAGCCTGTCCGGGACCTACAACCTGGCCCTCGCGCTGGACCCGGATCCTCCTGTTCTGGGCCCCCAGACGCTGGAGGTGGCCCTGACGAGAAACTCGGACAACGCCGATTTCGATGGGGCCCTGGTCGCTGGCGCCACTATCAGCGGAACGCTCCGTGCCCCGGAGAATGGAACCGTGGACGCGATCTCCATTTCCTTCGACGAGGAACCTTCCGGCACCTACACCGCCTCCTGGACCTGGAGCGCAAGTGGGTACTGGGAACTCACCGCAGTCATCGGGGACATGGAAGACGACGACGGGGCCACCCTTGCATTCCTGGTCGATGATGCCCGGTGATCCCCCCGCGATAGAATAGGGGCACATCAATCGCACTCCTGCACCAGGATCACTAGCAGTCTCACATGGGCCTCGGCAACAACACACGACCACCGCCGTTTCCGCCGGGTACCCACCTGTCGAAGTACTTCAAGGTCGAAGCACTCGTGCGCCTCTCCGAAGGCCGGATGTTCTACCTGCTGAACGACGACCGCCCCGATCAGGAGACCCGGAAGTGCTGGCACTGCGGCCATGAGGAAAGCGCCCTGAACTCATCGGCCTGTGATCAATGCGAACTGGAGTGGGACCCGGATCTGCGCTTCTTGATGTCCGTCCGCTGGGACCGGACCACCTATGACCCCTACAAGCGCTTCTTCGACAAGGGGCTCGAACACCCGGGAATCCGTCCACCAGAGGACGTCTTCTTCCACGATGGGCTGCTGTGCTCGGTGGTGCCCTACCGAGGCGAAGCCCTCTTGTTGGACGAGAGCGCCCCCTTTCCCGTGCGCCGCATCCTGCACCTGGCCCAGCGATTTGCCGGCCTGGTGGCCTTCACGCACTACCACGGCATCTCCCTGTCGGGACTGACCCGGGCGAACTTCCTCTACGACAAGGGAACAGACCGCTTCTACCTGTTCGATCCCGAGGTCACCGCCGTCTTCGATGAGCAGGTGCCCGAGCACTTGCGCAGCCAGGAGATTCAGGTCCTGGCCCGCATGCTGCGCCAGTTCACACCGGTCAACATCAACGCCCTGCGGGACTTCCTGGAGCAGACCGAGCAGGGAGCCTATGCGAGCCCCCTGGAATTTGGACGGGCGGTCGAGGGACTGTTCGACACCCTGGACGCCCCGCCACCCCCGACGGGTATGGCAGCAATGACCGACGTGGGGCTGGCCCGTGTCCTGAACGAGGACAACTGGAGCTGGGTCCAGCTCGGATTCAACGCGCACCTGTACGTGGTCGCTGACGGGATGGGCGGACATGAATGTGGCGAGGTCGCCAGCGATGTCGCCGTGCAGACCATCTGTCGCGAGAGCCGGAACCGCTACCAGAAGGTCGTCAACCACGATGTGGAGACCCTGGAGCAGATCCTGGACACCTCGTTCCAGGTCGCGAACAACACCGTCAAGGCCTATGCCGAAGAGCGCAAAAACGACATGGGGACCACCCTCGTGGCCCTCATGGTCTCCGGCCGAACCGGGTTGATGGCCAACGTGGGGGATTCCCGCGGATACCTTGTCCGTGATCAGACCCTGCACCAGGTGAGCCGAGACCACTCCCTCGTCGCCAAGATGGTCGAGCAACACCGCATCACCGCCGAAGAGGCGCGGACCCACCCCCACTCGAACATCCTGTTGCGCACCGTCGGCACCGAGCGGGACGTGGACATCGACATCTTTCGGCTGGAACTGGAGAGAGGCGACAAGATCCTCCTCTGCTCCGATGGCCTCTGGGGAGAGATCGGGGACGAGGACATCGAGGCGATCATGAACCAGTTCGACGACCCGCGCGTCTGTGCCCGGGAGTTGGTCCGAGCCGCCCATCACGGGGGCGGAAAGGACAATGTCACCCTGATGCTTGTAGCTGTTGACAGGTAAAGACCTATCTGATAATTTCGATTAGCTCTCCTATTTTCCGTGTTGGGAGCATGTCGACTCAAGCAAGCCATCATCAGACACCGCCGATAGCGTCCCCTGACCTTTCGGGTTCCACGCCCAACCTCCGCCTGGGTGACCTCAAGGAAGTGGTCCTGGCGGGAAGTCAGCTGGCACCGCTGAAGGACAGCCAGACGGACCCGATCATCGGGCCCTGGCGCACAGCGATCGCGGACATTCAACTGGCAGCGGGAACCGCCACCCGGGCCTGGGGCCTGGAGGCAATCGAGCCCTTCCACGGCGGCGTCCGAGTCCATGTGCTGTTGTTACCCGCACCTCAGCCACCGGTCATCCAGACCGCCATCGGTCGAGTGGTGATCGAACTCCGGGACGGCCTGGGCCCGCCAACATCGCAGATCGAGCCCCTGGAACCCGTCCTGGCATTCCTGTAGGCACCTGGAGGTCCTTCCGGGGCCTCTGAGTCAGAGACGGTCCGCCCCCACCTCAGCGAGCCGCGTCTCCTGGCCGATCCCGCTGGGCCGCAAGAGCGACCACGCCTCCCGCTGCCAGGGCCGGCGCGGCAACAAGGCCCCAGCGACGATGCCCCCCACGAACGCCCGGCGTGTCGGGAAGCGGCGCAAGAGCCAGATGAGTGGTCTGTCCCGACAGGACCGGAACGACCTTGACCTGGGCCTCGTCCCCAAACTGGACCCGGACCTGGTGTCGGCCCACCTTGACCGGCTGGGGGCCGGCAGCAGGGTCCCAATCGGCGCCATCGACCACCAGGGCACCCCCCTCCTCGACCTCGAGCGAGAGCTGGCCCTCCTGGAGGAAGGCCTCAGCCATCCATTCAAGGGGCGCACCGCCACCACGAGGCAGGATCACCTCCTCGGCGAGAACCAGGGGACCTTCCCCGGTCCAGGCACCGACGTGGCAAACCGGTCCAGACCCCTCTTCCGGGAAAGAGAGCGACATCCTGACCACCACGTCGACACCAGCTCGCCAGAGCAGGCCTTGCCAGCAACCGAGATCCTCCCCACACTCCCCGGCCTCGCTCCCCAGCCGCTCCACCAGGTCCTCCTGGGTCCGCACCCGGTAGATGCCCGACCCCACCAGCAGGGAAGCGGTCTCATTCAGACTCCGGGCCATCACGGCGGGATCCGACTCCCCCTCGGAGACCAGCAACACACCCACATACAGAGGAGCAGGCCAGGCCTCGTCGGCCTGGGCCCGACCGGAACCCAGTCCGAGGAGCGCCAGGGTCAGCCAGCGCTCAGTCTTCGAGCAGCCCACCCAGTGCGACCTCGACCTCCGCCTCCAACTCACTCGGGGTGGGAGAGCCAATCGCGTGGATCCGTCCATCTCCATCGATGATGTAGCTCCAGGGCAAGGTTTCCACACCGTAGCGACTGGACACAATCTGGTAGTTGTCCCGAAGCACCGGGTAGTCGAGCTTCTGCCTGGCAACCCAGTCCGAGATCACCACCGTGTCCCCGGAGTCCGTGGCGATCGCGACAAAACGCACGTTGGCCTTTTCGTACTTGCGTTGGCAACGGTTGAGCACGCCGAGGGCGTCACCCCCGGCGTCGCGGGAGAAGAAGTAGAGCACCACGGCCTCTGCCGGGTATTCCGCCAACGGCCCGGTCAGATTGCCCAGGGAGACGTGGTCATTGCGAACCAGGGAGATCGCAGCTTCCTGGTTCACCGCCGGAAGCGAGAACAGCAGTGCGTCATCGCCGACCTGGGGACCGGCGGGCATGTCGGCCGCAGTGGCCAACGACCCAAACAACATCAACAGCGCCAAGAATCCCTCTACAACGCAAGCGTGGTACGGAGAGAGCCGACTGTAGCCTTGAGAGGCACTGCCATCAAGCAGCCCAAGGAGGCACCCCTTGAAGCTCCCGGACCCGGTGCTGGCACTGGCGACACACATTCGAGCCGCCGGTGGGCGGCTGTATGTGGTGGGCGGTGCAGTCCGGGATGCGACGCTGGGCCTACCATCCAAGGACCTGGATCTGGAGGTACACGGCCTCGACGAAGAAGACCTGCGGCCGATGCTGAGTTCTCATGGCACGGCGCGCCGGGTAGGGCAGTCCTTCCCTGTCTTCAAGCTGGCACTGGCGGGTTTCGGCGAGATCGACGTGGCCCTGCCTCGGGGAGAGAAGGCCGGAGAGGACCCCATTCGAGAGGCCTCTCGACACCGGGACCTGACCATCAACGCCATGCTTCATGACCCTCTGGAGAACACCACCCTTGATCCCTGGGGGGGCCAAAGAGACCTGGCAGACCGACGACTGCGAGCGGTCGATCCTGAGACCTTTGCCCGGGATCCTCTCCGGGCTCTTCGGGTCGCGGTACTGGCCGCAAGGCTGGGGGCTGAACCCGACGCGGCGTTGATCGAACTGTGCCGTTCACTGGATCTCACGGGGGAGACCAACGAGCGCATCGGCCTGGAGTTGCGCAAGCTCTGGTTGCGGGCCCCCTGCCCCTCCGTCGGTATTTCATGGATTCACACCCTGGGCCTCGGCTCCGCCGTGCTTCCTGGGGTGGACCTGGGAGCCGCCACCCAGGCTGCAATCGACCGGGTGGCCACCTGGAGGAACGTCCTGGAGGAACGGGGCGATGGCCCATTGCTGGCCCTCACCTGGGCAGTGCTGCTGCGAAACCACCCGGCACCAGCCCTTGTCCTCGATCAAGCCGACGTCCACTCCGTCGATCGAGTGCCAATTCGCGAGCAGACCCTGGGACTGCTCAAGCGGCATCCTGGACTTCCCAAGGACGACGAGGGCTTGCGAAGGCTCGCCGAGCACCCCCCTCTGTGGTTGGCCCTTCGCTGGCACGCTGCCTGGTCACCCTCGGGACCGGCCCTGGACCTCCTGCAAC
>CAZMNK010000031.1:0-35866 GCA_964567625.1 uncultured Enterobacterales bacterium
CCCGGATCCGGTTGTGGTCCTCACCGCTGTCGACGTCACACCAGGTGTTGTAGGGCTCGTCGCAGCAGAGGGGGTTCAACACACCACAGTCGTTCTGCTTCTCCGGGTAGGTGAACAGGTCATAGAGGGTGAAGCCGTCGTGCACGGAGATGAAGTTGGTTGCGTGGAAGGGGTTCCGGCCGTTGTGGGCGTACAGGTCATAGGAGCCGGTGGTGATGCCCCCCCAGTCCACTTCTCCTTCCTTGTGATTCAGTGCCGTGTCCTCGTTGATGAGGCTGCGCCAGACGTCGCGGAAGTGGGCGTTCCACTCGCCCCAGCCCGCGTCGTCATCGGTGGCGGAAGCCGGGAACTGCCCCAGGACGGGGTTGTACCAGCCGCCAGCCGACCAGGGCTCGGCAATGATCCGGGTGTTGTTGGCGATCAGCACCGGGTCGTCGACGATGTCCTGGAGGACCGTGTCGGCGGGGTCGGCCCAGTTGTTGTAGTCCAGGTCGGCCTCGCCCAGGATCGGCGCCAGGTCGAAGCGGAAACCGTCCACATGGAGTTCTTCGACCATGTACCGCAGGCTGTCCAGGATGAGCCGGCGGGTGGGGGTGTGGTTCGGTCGGGTCTGGTTGCCGACCCCGGTGTTGTTCCAGTAGGTCAGCCCCGACTCCTCCAGGGCGTAGTACCCGGCGTTGTCGATGCCCCGGAAGCTGTAGATGCCGGCGACCTCGATGCTGTCCAGGTTCACCGCTTCCTGGACCGCTGAGCCGTCGGGCAGGAAGTCGTTGTAGACCAGGATGTCCCGCCAGAGCCCGCCCTCTCCGGTGTGGTTGTAGACCACGTCGACCAGCACTTCGATGCCGTGCTGGTGGAGTTGGTCGACCATGCCCTTGAACTCGTCGACCACCTCGTCGGGCTTGCCGTTGTCCCGATCCGCGGCGCTGTAGCTGTTCTCCAGGGTGAAGAAGTTCAGGTTGTTGTAGCCCCAGTACCCGGCGTCTGACGGTTTCTCGTGGACCGGCATGAACTCCACCCCGGTGATGCCCAGGGCCTGGAGATAGGACGCCATCTCGCCCACGCCCTTGAAGGTGCCCTCGAACTCGACCTCCTCCAGGCCGTTCATGGTGAAGCCCTTGGGGTGGACCTCGTAGAGGATCAGGTCCGACCAGTCGTGGCCGGGGTGATTCCCCGACTGCCGCAGTTCGAGCCACTCGGCTTCATCGGTGGACCAGGAATAGGTGCTTCGAGCCACAATTCCCTTGCCGGCGGCATCCCAGGTGCTGTCCGCTCGCCGGGACTCGCCGGTGCCCGCCGAGCCCTTGTTCCAGTCGTGGTCCCGGTGGATGGCCCGGGCGTAGGGATCGATCAGGAGCTTGTTGGGGTTGAAGCGGGCCCCGTGCTCGTCCACGTCCTTGAGGAAGCCGGCCTGGGACCCCGGGTAGAAGTCGGCGTCGTAGGGCCAGTTCGAGCCCCAGGCGACAAAGCCGTAGTACTGCCCGTAGCCGATGCCCTCGACGTGGATGCTCCAGACATCACCAAAGGGCGTCAGCTCGAATTGCTGGACCGGAAGCTCGGCCTCGGGGTCGTTGAACAGCAACAGCTCGACCCGTGTGGCGTGTTCCGACCACAGGGTGAAGTTGACCCCGTTGTCCACCACCATCGGCCCCATGTGCTCCAGGTTCTCGATGTCGTACTGGGAGAGGCTCGGCGCATGGGGCTCGTGGTGGTAGAGCCGGGCCGTGTCCGAAGAACACGCCACCGACAGCCAGAGTCCGAGCATTTCGTGTCTCCGTGGGCTTGTGTCGAACAACGTACGGAAGAAACCCGGTTAACGCAGGGAAATGACGACACGCACTCCGATTTTGATCCTGGTGGCAGCCTCTTCCCTGTGCGGATGCACGGGTGCTGTCACCTTTGACGACACGGCCAGTGACACGGCGGACACCAACTCGACGAGTACCTCGGGTTTCTGTGACGACGCTCTGGATACAAGCCCTCCGCCGGGCCCCGAGTGCCTGATGGGCACCATCACCTGCGGAGAGACCGTGACCGGTACCACCGAGGGCGGCTCGGAGATCTGGGACCAGGACTTCCACGAGTCCGTCTTCTGCTTCGTGTCCAACGTGGACTTCGATGGTCTGGAGCGGATGTGGGCCTTTGACCAGGCCGCGGACACCGAGGTCACCGTTTCGATGGACCACTGCAACACCGCAGCTCTGTCGGTGATGTCCTGGTCGGACACCGAGACCTGTCCGACGTCGGGCAGCCTGGTCAACCGTTGCGAGGGCAGTGACGAGAGCGGAACGGTCAGCTTCTACGCTGACCGGGAGACCCGCTGGGTCATTGGTGTGGACACCCCAGCAGGCCAGGAAGGCAATTTCAGCCTGACGGTGACCTGCAACTGAGTTTCAAGGGGACCGTTCGAGTCCCTTGGTGCTGTAGCAGGTGTCTGCGTCGGTCAGGTCCGCCTCGTCCAGGTTTGCCCCGGTGAGGTCGGCGCCACACAGTTGCGCCCCGCGCAGGTTCGCATTCTGCAGCTGGGCATCCCGCAAGACTGCGTAGCCCAGGTTTGCTCGCCGCAGGTCCGCACTGGTCAAGCTGGCTCCGGTCAGATCCGCCTCCCGGAGATCCGATGAGGCCAGGTCGGCCCGGTCCAACAGGGCTCCGGTCAGTCGCGCCCCCCGCAGCTCGCCCTTGTTCAGGTTTGCTTCGCGCAGGTCGGCCCTGGTGGCGTCCACGTTGACGAGTTCTGCAGCGTAGAGGCTGGTGTGGGTGAAGACCACGTCGGTCAGGTTGGCCCCGGTCAGGTCCACGTAGTCCAGGTTTCCACCCTGGAGCCGGAGCCCGCTCAGGTCCTGGCCCGCGGCGATTCCACCCGGTCCCAGTGCCCCGGGCGGGGGGCCGTCGTCGCCCCATGAGGTGTCGACGTCGTAGATCGCGCCTGAGAAATCGACTCCCTCCTGGTTCACGAGGACGGTGGCTGCGTGGAGTCGTGTGCCCTGGAGGTCCGCCCCCTGGAGTCTCGCCCCGGTCAGGTCGGCACCGAACAGGACCGTGTCCCGCAGGTCAGCGCCTCTCAGGTCCGCCCCCACCAGGATGGCCTGTTCCAGGTCGGTTTCCCGGAGGTCCGCCAGGGCCAGGGTGGCCCCGGACAACTCGATTCCCGCCAGCGAGAGCCCTCTCAGCGCGGCCTGGTCGAGATGGGCTCCTGGTAGCTGGGGTTTGACGGCTCCCAGGCTGCTGATCAGGTGCACCTTCAGCACCCGAAAGGTGCGGAATTCCACGGGGAGCTGGCCCAGGATCAGGCCGAGCAGGATCAGCAATGCCGGCGCGAAGGTGGCCAGGAGACGTTGCCGGATGCGTTGGCGGCGCTCGGCCTCGTAGCGTTGGAGCCAGCCTTCATTGTGCAGCTGCTGGCAGGCCTCGAAGAAGGAGCGCTCGGCTTCGGTGCGGAGGACCAGGTCATTGGCGTGTTTCAAGACCGGGTCGAAGCGGGACTCGGGCAGGAGGTCCTCTTCCCGCCGTCCGTTCTGGAGCCACAGGTCCAGGCCCTGGAGGAAGATCTGCCGCGCCCGGTTTCGGTCGGTGGACTCCTCGCCGTATTGCTGGATCCGGGCGATCAGGGCCTCGTGGGCCAGGCGGTAGGTGCGGCAGTCCGGGAACCGCGGATCCGCGTAGCCGTGCATCACCCGCCAGTGGGATTCCAGCTGCTGGAGGATGTCCCGGCGGCGGTATTGATCCTCGGTGGAGCCCAGGAGGTCTCGATCGCTGGCCGGTCGCGAGGTGGGGCTGCCCGGCAGGTGGGTCAACGCCCGCAGGAGTTCCTTGGCCACTCCCCGGTCACCGGAGGGCAGGGAAGAGATCGCCTCGTCCAGGGTTCGCCCGACGATGCTGCGGGCGCCTCCGAGTTGGGCGTAGTGTTCCGAGGTGATGTGCGGGTTCGTCTTCCCGCGCACCATCTCCCAGAGTCGGTGGCCCACTGCCTGGACCCTTGGACCGACCTCACCGGACAGGTCCCCCATCAGGTCGGAGACGATGCGGCCCGCCAGTTCCTTCTCATAGGAGAACGGAGGGTAGGCCACCGGGAGGCCAGGGCGTCCTGGACCGGTCAGGGCCTCCTGGACATCGGTGGCAGAGAGGGGCTGGAGAGGCACGACACGGGCCAGGGTCCCCACGGGCAGGGGGAATAGCGACCGCATGAGGGGGCCCAGGTAGTCCTCCCGGAGCGAGAGGATGAACCGGACAGGCAGGTTGCTTCCGGTGACCAGGGCGGCCAGCTGGGACTGGAACACCGCCTGGTCCTCCTGGTCCCCAGTGGTGAAGAGTTCTTCGAACTGGTCGAGGACCACGGCGATGGGTCGCTCCAGGTCGCGCTTCAACATGTCCAGGCGTTCGATCAGGCTTTCCGCGTTCTCGGCATCGCTTTCGCTTCTCGAGAGCATGCGGGAGACCTCGAGAAGAAGCGCGTTGAGAGGTCGCTCGCCTCCTCGGATGACAATGACCTCGTGCCCGGTGTCCGAGAGCCCGGGCACGACTCTGGCGTACAGGAAGCTCGTCTTGCCCACGCCCGAGGCGCCGGTCAGGACCACCAGGGGAGGGTGGTCCGGGTGCTCCCACTCGGCCCGGAAGCGGCGGGCATCGTCGTCACGTCCGAAGAAGATGGCTCGGGTGGCCTGGGAGAAGGGCTGAAGGAAGCGGTAGGGCTCGGTGGGCAGCTTCTCCTTGAGGGTCTCGGGGCGGGCAAGGGCCACCACCGAGTCGTCCTGATTGACAGCCCTGCGGAGCTCCTCGGCCACAGCGGGCCAGTCGGAGGGTCGATCGGAGGGGTCCTTGGACAGCAGGCGCTGGACCAGGTTGGAAATGCCGGTCGGAACCCCGGGCTTCAGAGAGTCAAGGCGGTCGGGCTGGGACTGGGCGTGGTGGGCCAGGTACACCGCCGGTGAGCGGGCCTCAAAGGGAGCCCGGCCTGCGATCATCTCGTAGAGGATGCACCCGAAAGCGTACAGATCGGCCCGGTGGTCCACCTTCCATCCCATGGCCTGTTCGGGTGCCATGTACCGGGGGGTGCCCAACAGGGACCCCGGCCTGGTCATCCGAGCTTCGCCGTCGAGGTCGGAGGCTGTGGGCAGGCTGTTGACCTCGGCCCAGGTCTCCCCGTCGTCTTCTTCCTGGGGTACGCCGATTGGCCCGGCACCCTTGTGGCTGGCGACCCCCTCTCGCAGGATGGCGAGACCGAAGTCGAGGATCTTGACCCGATCCTCTCCGAGCAGCATCAGGTTGTCTGGTTTCAGGTCCCGATGGACCAGGCCCACGCCCTGTCCGGCCCCCATCCCCCAGGCCACCTGGGTTGCGATGTCCATGACCCGGGCCATGGGAAAGTCGGCTTCTCCGCGAAGATCCGCCGCCAGGGTTCGGCCCTCCAGCAGTTCCATGACCAGGAAGTGATCGCCCTCTGGGGTCCGGCCCACGTCGAAGACGGTGACGACGTTGGGGTGGTTGAGGCGCGAGGTTGTGCGGGCCTCCTGCTCGAATCGACTCACTACGCCTGGATAGGCGGTGAATTCCGGCCGCAGGATCTTGATGGCGACCCGGCGATCGAGGGCAAGCTGAACTCCCTCGAAGACTTCGCCCATCCCGCCGCGGCCGATCTGCCGGGTCAGCTTGTAGCGGCCATCCAGGTTTCGCATGGCGGGCAGGGTATCGCGGTGGACAGAAGGGGATAGGTGGCGGGGCCAGGAGGACGACATGCACGCACTCATGTGGCTGGTGGGGGTGGGTGCCCTGGCCCAGACCCCAAGCCCGGAAACGCCCCCGCTGGCCGTGTCCGTGGCCCCAGAGCCTGCATTCCGGTTGGTCTACACCGGGGCGAGCGGTGGGGTTGGCTCGGCAAGGGCCCCCTTCTCTGATCTTGCTCCGCTCAAGGAGGCTGTTCTTGCATCCCAGGCGGAACTTCCGGAGATCCAGATCTTCCATGGCACCCTGGCCCAGGGTGACTGGCTTCTGCGGACCGCGGACTGGACGGTGTCTGGCCTGGTCGCCTGGTTGGATGGTTCGGAGGTCGTCTGCGGGGAGCCCCGTCCCGGGCACGCCCTGCAGACCGGGACCGAGACCTGGCTGGTGGGCACCTTGGAGAAGCCCGGGTGGTTCCGGGGTCTCGAGGAACGACTGGGGCCGGCGACCCCCTGGACCGAGCGCGAATGCACGAATGGCGCGGGCGTGGCGGGAATCCTGGCCGGGCCCGGCGACGATTCGACGCTCCCGGACTGGTCGCTGGACGGATGGGAGTTGCGACTGGGGTTGCATGCCCAGGTTCGCCAGGAAGCAGAAGAGTGGCTGTTGATCGGGGTCGGCAGACCGTTGCAGGAACGATCACGGGCCGGCAATCTCGTGCAGTCACTGGTGGATGGGCAACCCGACACGATCTTCGTCGATTCAGGCGACTTCGTGGATGGCGCCAGCTCTGTGGCAGACGGGGCCCTCTCCCTTCATCGCGGCATGGGCTACGACCTGCTGCAGTCCCTGGAACCCGCGGCCCTGGCGCCCGGCGAGAACGAGTTGGTGGCGGGTGCTCGGGTCTTCCTGGGTGAGATCGAAGGACGGGAGCTGCCCTATGTGGCCAGCAATTGGGAGACCGATGACCCCTCACTGGACCTGCCCGATGTCGTCCTGCGCGAAGTGGAGACCCCGGGGGGACCGGTCCGGGTGGCCTTTGTGGGGGTCCTTGACCCGGCCCTGAACACGCTGTTGCCCGGGCTCGGGAACGATGGGGTCACCATCTCCCACCCGGTGGATGCTGTGCAAGCCGTGGTCGACCGGGTTCATGTCGAACAGGCCCCCGACGTCGTGATCGCACTGGCGAGCAGCCGGAGTGTGTTGGAAGGCCTTCGCCGGGAAGCCCGGGGGATCGACCTGCTGGCCGGGGACCCGACCATGGCGACTCTGCGCGTGATCGACCGCACGGTGGTCTTTCGGGACCTGCGGAGCAACGCCAAGGGTTCCCCGTTGACCCTGGCGATGGATGGCGTGGCCACGGCGGACCTGACCCTGAGTGCCGAGGATGGAGGACTGTCACGGATCCGGGTGACACCTCAGCTCCTGACGGCGGACCTGCCGGTGGACCCGGCGGTCACCGGAGCGATCACGCGAACTCGGCTGGCGACCTATCCCCAGCATGAGCACCTGCTTCTACCTGCGCCACCGGCCGGGCCGGACCAGGCCTGGTCCCAGGCGGAGTGGGAGAAGCTCGTCTGCGAACTCACCCTGGAACGGACCGGGGCGGATGCGGTCTGGCTGCGGGATCTTCCGCCCGTGACCCGGGTGCCCGGCCCTCTCACGGAGTTGGTGGTCGCGGACCAGCTGGCGATCCTGGACCAGTTGGAGCTGCACCGTGTTCCTGGTACGAAGCTGCCCACGCTCCTGCTCCAGGTGCGGGGCGAGGTCCCGGTGACCTGTGGTGCACCGGTGGGGAAAACCGGGCCAAAGGTGCGTGGACGGTCGATCGATGGGGAGCGGACCTACCTGGTGGCCACCACCGATCGGACCCGGCAGGGTTCTCCGATCGATGCCTTGTTGAAGGGGGTCGCCTCGAGCCGCTGGCTCGACCAACCGACCATGCGTGTGTTCACGGACGAGGCAGGTGCGCCGCTGACCTTGAGAAGGACGGCTCTGGAGGGCTTTCGCCAGGCTCAGGCGGTGGATCCGCAGGGCTTTGCAGAGGCTCTCCTGGCCCGGAGCTACACGGAGAAGCCGGGAGAGTGGCTGGTCAAGGTGCGGCAACTCAGTCTGCATGCCGATACCTTCCGGGGCACGGGCAATGAGGCCTTCCTTTCGGTTCCTGAGACCCTCGCCACCAGCCCTTCCTCGCTCTCCATCGGGTCGGCCGCGGACCTGGCACTGGACTACAGCGCCCGGGCGCTGTCCTGGGATTTGCGGTGGCGAAGTGCCTACACCCGGCTGGCCACGGAGGAGGACCCCGGCCAGGAGACTGCAGACGACTGGCGCCTTTCCACCAGCCTTGCCCTTCCCCGGTTGACCTTTCCCGCGGCGACCCCGATTCGGGCCATGCCCTATGGCGAACTGGCCTTTGACAGCGAGTACACCCGCGCGGAGAACGAGGACGGCAGCCTGGCGAGTCGACAGGCCGACCTGTCCCTGGTGGCGGGGTTGGCGGCGACCAAGTGGCGCGGCCTCCGTGCCTTGCGCCTGGGCCTCCTGGTCAATCGAGACATGGCGCAGTTGTCCGAGAAGCCTTTCGAATTTGGTGGTCGGCTGGACTTCGAGACCCTGAAGGTTTTTGGGCCCTCTGCGCGTCTCTCGACCTACGGGGCGATGGATGTCTATGGCAACACCCCCGAGGACGATGCCAGCGACCTGCGCTTCAAGGCCCTGGGCGAGGTGCGGCTGGCCCTCCCCCTGGCCCGCTACCTGGACATCGCCTTCTATGCCCGGGCCTTTGTCTTGAAGGGGCGCGTGCTGGAGAACGATGACCTGGGTGTGGCCTGGACTCTCGGCACCTCGCTGGACATGGCCGAGGCTTTCCAGCTCCGTAGATGACCTCACTGTTGCTGCTCGTGGCGTGCTGGGGGACCGGGGAGCCGGGTCTTCCGAAGCATCCTGTGACCCTGCGCGGAGCAGGTGTGCTGGGGGTGGTCAGCGGCGCTGAGGGCTGCCGGATCGGGCTCTGGGGGCCGGTCTGGGGAACCCCTGGCGCCACCGTCGTGGCCTGTTCCGTCGAGGCGGACCCGAACGGGGTCTGGCTCCGTTTCCCTTTTGAGACGGCCAGCAGTGAGGGGGAGGGTTCGCTCCACCTGGAACTCGGCGTCGGGCGTGCTCGAATGCACCTGGGAGCGCGAGAGGGAGAACACGAGCTGGTGCTCGGAGTCGAGGAGGCCCCCCGTTCCCGGGAAGCGGAAGAGGAAGCGGCCGCAGCCACGTCCGCTGCCATCGAAACCTGGCGCAAGGCCTGGCAGGCGGGGTCCTTTTGGCTCCAATCGGGCGACCGGGGGGTTGGCGAGCTCCAGTTTCGGGCCGACCTGCCTGCCCAGGTACAACTCTATGATGTGGGTTGGATGACCCCTGGAACAGTCGATGCTCTTCAACTGGACGAAGGGCCGGACCTGTTGTTGATCTTCGACGCGGAACCCAGCCTGGACGAGCAGCCCTCGATCCTCCGGATCAATCGGCCCACCAACCAGGCCGTGGTTCCCCTGGGCCAGACGCCCAGCCCGGTGGAAAAGACCTATCAGCTGGTCCCGGGAACAGTGGCGGAGGCGGAACGACAAGAAGCACGGGCCCTTGCGCTGCTCGCCGCAGGCCAGCGTGAACTGGAGGTGGGGCTGATGCTCGCCGTGGCACTTGCAGAGGCGGCTTCTGCCACTTTCTTCAACGCGCCCGGTGAGAACTGTCCCACGCTGATGGAGGTGGGGGAGGACTGGCCGGTTCTCTTCACCGGGTACGATGTCACCCTGGTGAAGGAGGGGGATGGCTGCGGAGTGCGCATGGAACCGACGCGGATTCAGCACGGCCGACGACTCGCGGCCACGGTCGGTCCGGACGGCATCGTGCGGGAGTCGCTGCTACGGGGAATCTGACAGCTTTTCTGGTTTGAGTCATGCTTTTCTCAACCCCTGGCGCTGGGGGCCGACCTGGGTTTGGAGGTCTGAATGCCTGCTCCTACGATCTCGCTCTGTCTCATCGCCCGTGACGAGGAGCAATTCCTGCCGGGCTGTCTGGCCTCGGTAGAAGGGGTGGTTGACCAGATCGTGGTGGTGGACACGGGCAGCACGGACCGGACGGTCGCGCTGGCCGAAGCCGCCGGGGCCCAGGTCGTTCACAATCCCTGGCAGGAGGATTTCTCCCAGGCCCGCAATGCGAGCCTGGCCGTGGCGACTGGGGACTACGTGCTGATTCTGGACGCCGACGAACGGCTGGCGCCGGGTGCTGGGAAGCTCCTGAAGGCTGTGGTGGCGGCGGGAACGGTGGACTGCGGGATGATGCCACTGCACAACGCCAAGAGCCTGGACACCTCGCTGGCCGAGGTGGTGCGGACTTGTGAGCCCGTCTTGCTGCCGCGGCTGCTTCGTCGGACCCCGGATCTCCGGTACGAGGGGGTCGTGCACGAGCACATCACCACCTGGATGGTGGACGGCAATCGGAATGCCAGGCGCATCGACGCTGCCATCGTGCACTACGGCTGCGTGGCACATGTCCGCGAGGTGCGCGAAAAGGACGCCCGCAACCTGCGCCTCCTGGAGAGGCGCTGTGCAGAGTCTCCTGGGGACCTGGTGGCCCGGGGGTACCTGGCCCGAGAACTGCTCCGTGTGGGCGAAGAGGAACGGGCGATCGAGGAGGGTCTGGAGGGGTGGGCGGCCATGGGAGTGGCCATGGAGGGTGATGGCCCAAAGCCCACCTTTGTCTCTCTGGCCACGGTGCTCGCACACACCTACATCCAACGGGGAGAGGTGTCTCCAGCCACCGAGATCCTGGACCAGGCGAAGGCCTGGGGTGCAAGGCATCCGAACCTGGAGCTGTTGCGGGGATGGTCGCTGGAGTCCATCGCCGTCGGGAGGACCGAACAGGACCGAGAACACCTCCGGAAGGCTCGGAGTTGCTACGAGGCCTGCATCCAGGCCCACGGTCAGAGATTCGCGGAGGAGACGATGCCGGGGGCTACCACCTGGGTGGGACAGACCCGGCTGGGCACTGTGTGCCTGAGGTTGGGAGAGCCGGACAAGGCGCTGCCCTGTTTTGAAACTGCGCTCGAACAACAGGGTGGGTTTACGGAAGCGATGCTGGGCAAGACCGAAGCCCTGACCGCTCTTGGGCGTGCCCCGGAAGCACTGTTGCTGGTTGAATCTCTCCTCCAGGAGACGCCGGATGGCTGGTTGCTGGCGGCCCAGGGGGCCATTGCGGTGGGGGGCCTGGACGACGCCGGGGATCTGTTGAAGCGTGCTGTCGAACTGGCCAGTTCGGGCTTCATTGCGCCCCATCGCCGGAGTCTGCTCCTGGAACTGCGAAGTCTTCATGGCCTGCTGATGGGGCGTCCTGTGGCCGGTCCCGGGTGGTCCGGGCTCCTGGGGGCCATCGTTGGAAGGCAGCCCGCAGAGGACCACCCGGAAAAGGGCTTCACCCCGCCTGAGGGTGAGTTCGAGGTCCTTTTGGAGCGCTGGTTGCAGCGGAGTCGTTCGGACCTCCTGGAGCCCCTGCTCGAACGTCGGGCGGATTCACTGATGCCTGGACTGACCGCCCGAACCATCCAGGCCCTGGCAGACAAGGGGATTGATGTGGCAGACGACGGGGAGCCGGAATTCGTGTTCATCGGGGGTGCCGGACGGAGTGGCACCACACTCCTTCGGGCCATGCTGGACGCTCATCCGCGGATCGCCTGTGGGCCTGAACTCAAGCTGGTGCCGACCATCTGCGCACTTCGGGACCAGTGGTGGTCGAGCATGGGCCATGACCTGATGGCAGCGGGTCTGGACGAGTCCAAGCTCGACGCGGCAGTACGGGCCTTCGTGAAGACCCTCCTGGAGAGCATGGTCGAGGACCCCAGCGAGGTTCGGGTTGCGGAGAAGACCCCCCACAACCTGCTCCACATGGCGTTGCTGGGTCGGATCTTTCCCCGTGCCCGTTTTGTGCACATCGTCCGGGATGGCCGGGCCGTCGCTGCGAGCCTCGTACGCCAGGGCTGGATGGACCCGGCCACGTCGAAGCCAATCTGGTATTGCAAGGACGTCGCCAGTGGCGCCCGGTACTGGAGCCAGGTCGTTCGTTCCATTCGTCAACAGGTCAGCCAGGTCCCCGGACGCTTTCTGGAGGTCCGCTACGAGGACCTGGTCAGGGAGCCACGAGCGACCATGGAACGGCTGCTTGCCTTCCTGGGCGAGTCCTGGAACGAAGGGGTCTTGAGTCACCACGACCAGGTCCGGGTCTCCACCCATGAGTCCAGCAGTGCTGCTGTGGCACAGCCGTTGACGACAGATGCCATCGAACGCTGGCGCCAGGAACTCGGGCCCGATGAACTGAGGGCCATCGGGCAGGAGGCTGGGGCCCTGCTCCTGGAATGGGAGGCTGCTGGCGGTTGAGCCGGGTTGGCTGTAGAAGGGGCATCGACCTTCTGCTACGGTTCCTCCTGTGCCGTTTTGGATGCTGTTCACCTGGTTCTCGCTTGCCGCGGACCTGGAGGTGCGTCCCAACTTCGTGGTCGTGATCACCGACGACCAGCGATTCGACACCCTCTGGGCCATGGCGTCGGTTCAGCAGGACCTGGTGGAACCCGGGGTCGTCTTCGAGAGGGCCTATGTGAGCACGCCGCTCTGCTGCCCTTTTCGCGCTTCGCTGCTCTCGGGGGGCTTTCCCTCTCGGGAGACCGGGGTGCTCAGCAACGAGGGGGGAAACGGGGGACCTTCGAAATTTGCGGACACGGAGACCCTGGCCACGCGCTTCCAGGAGGCGGGGTACGCCACAGGGCTCATCGGCAAGTACCTGACCAACTACGACACCCAGGCGCCCCGGATTCCGCCGGGCTGGACCCGGTTTGAGGCGATCACCAGCATCGAGACCTGGTGGGACCACCAGGCCCTGGTGGGAAGCAGTGGCTCCCAGGCGGACGAAGGGGTGCTGGTCGATCACACCGACTACATCACGACCGTTCAGCGGGACGGTGCCCTGGCGTTTGTCGATGAGCACGCGGACGAGCCCTTCCTGTTGTTTCTCACCCTGGCCTCTCCACACCAGCCATGGACACCCCTGCCCATCGACGAGGGGTCCCATGCCGACGTCTTGCATCGCCCACCGTCCTTCAACGAGGAAGATGTCACCGACAAACCCCCATGGCTCCAGGAGGGGACCCTGCTGGGCGAGCCGGAGATCGCCGAGGTGGACGTCCAGGTCCGGTCCCAGCTGGACTGCCTGCTCTCCATCGACCGGGCCGTGCAGAGCCTGGTGGAGAGCCTGGAACAGCACGGGCTGCTTGAACAGACCCATGTGATCTTCACCTCAGACAACGGCATGATGTGGGGAGAGCACCGACAGACGAGCAAGGGGATGGCCTACGAGGAGGCCGCACGGGTGCCACTGGCCTGGCGTGGCCCCCAGGTGGTGTCGGGTTCCCTGGAGACGGCGGTCCTGGTGGATCTCGATCTGCCCGCAACCCTGGCGGAACTGGCCGGGTTGACCCCCCACACGGGGGGAGTGAGCCTGCTTCCCCTGCTTCAGGGACAGGCCTTCGAACGGGGTCCGATCCTGGTGGAGAACCTGGCCCCGGTTCGGTTTCCGAGCTGGAGTGCCCTGGTGGATGGCATGGCCAAGCTGGTCTCCTGGTCCGATGGCTTCGAGGAACTCTATGACCTGGAGCTGGATCCCTACGAACTGGACAACCTGGTCGAGGAACCGGACCGGTCCGAGCAACTGGCATCTCTCCGGGCCAGCATCGAGGCCGACCGTGGCCTGACCATGCCACCACAGGAACTCCCGGCCGGGCAGGTGGGTGAGACCTACGAGGGCATTCTCCAAGCGCTGGGTGGGCAGCCCCCCTATGTCTGGACGGCCCTCGATCACCTGCCTGCGGACCTGGTCCTGGACACCGAGGGGAACCTGGGCGGGTCTCCGACGATCGCGGGAACCTGGGAGGTGTCGTTCCAGGTCGAGGACGGTGGCACCTCGCCACAGACCGGTCTTCCACACCACTTTCAGCGGCGTTTCACCCTGGAAGTGGTCGCGGCCCGGGCCGAGCAGGAATCCGAGACCGGGGGCTGTGGCTGTGGCAGCCTGTCACCCGGTGGTGCGGGGATGGGTTGGTTGTTCTCCATGGCGTTGTGGATGGGGCGAAGGGGCCCCAGGCCGCCGAGGTTCAGGCCGATTGATACAGCTTTGTGAGGACGAATTCCCGGTGGCCAAGGACCTCTGCCGCCGTCAGCCGCCCGTTGCAGGTTCGGACGGTCATCTCGACCAACTGGTCTCCGGCCTGGTCCAGGTTGAGCTTTCGCTGAAGTAGATCGGAGACGTCCAGGTCGATGTGTTCGCTCATCTCTCGGGCGGTCCGGGGGTTCGCGGTCAGCTTGATGACCGGCATGATCGGGTGACCGACCACGTTCCCCTGGCCCGTGGGGAAGAGGTGAACGACGGCACTGCTGGCGGCCTGGAGGGTCACGCACTCGGCGGCGGCGGAACTGGTGTCCATGAAGTAGAGGCCCGGCCCCCCAGTGGGCGCCTGGGCAGGCTCGAGCACGTCGATGAAGGTCGCCTTGTGGCCGATCTTCTGCAGGTTGCCGTAGGCCTTTTCCTCGATGGTGGACAGCCCGCCCAGGATGTTCCCCTTTGTCGGCTGGCTGTCGGAGAGGTCATTGGTCTTGTGGGCCAGGATCATGTCGTTGTAGCGGTTCCAGGTATCCAGGAACTTCTGGGCGACCTCGGGGGTCGCGGCCCGACTGGCACAGACCTGTTCGGCCCCGGTGATCTCGCTGGTCTCCCCGAAGCAGATGGTGGTGCCCCCGACGACCAGCTTGTCCACCAGGTTTCCCACGGTGGGGTTGGACGCCAGGCCGCTGGTGGTGTCGGACTCGCCGCACTTCACCGCGATGTACAACTCGGCCAGGTCGGCCTCTTCCCGACGGCGCTCCGAGGCGTCATGGACGAAGGTCTTGGCCACGCGACTGGCGCGAGCGATGGTGTTGATGTCGCCGTGGCGTTCGATGCTCAGGCCCTCCACGGGTTTTCCAGTGGCTGCAATGCCGTCCACCACCCGCTGTGTCCAGCCTGGCTCGATGCCCACGACCACCACCGACGCCACGTTGGGGTTGGCGCCGGTGCCGATGAGGGTGCGGAAGAAGAGCTCCAGGTCAGCCCCGAACTGCAGGCGACCGTAGGGATGGGGGATGGCGATGGTCCCCTTGATGTTGTGGGCGACGGACTCCACGCAGGCGTTGGAGATGTCGTCCAGCGGAAGAATCAGCACATGGTTGCGGATGCCGACCCGTCCGTTCTCTCGGCGGTAGCCCCAGAAGGTGCCCTTGGACATGCTCACCACCTCTTGGTCTTGATGTTGTGCACGTGTACATGGCGTCCTGCCGCGATGTCGGCGACAGCCCGTCCGATGTCCTGGCCATATTTCAGGATGGTCGCTCCGTTGACGATGGCGCCCAGCGCCAGCTTGTGGCCGATGGGAATGTCGTCGAGGGCCGTGAGGGTCACGGTCTCGTCCGTGTCCATCACCCAGCCGGTGAGGGTGGCACCCGCCTGGATGCCTTCCACCACGATGACGCCGACGGTGTCCGTGTGGTCGTGCACGAGGAAGTGGGTCATCTGTGCTCCGGGATTCAGGGTCTCAGGATGACCTTTGCGGCCGCGACACTACCTGCCGCGAGGTCGGCAAAGGCCTGGGGTCCTTCTGCCAGGGACCGTTGCTCGACCCAGTCCAGGGCGCCCAGAGCGCCCGAGGCCAGGGTCTGGACCGCAGTCTGCAGGTCCAGGACTGTGTAGGTGTAGCAGCCGACAAAGCTGATCTCGGACAGGGTCAGGCGGCGCACATCCAGACCGCCCGTGGCGTCCATCAGGCCGATGTGCACAATGCTTCCCCCTGCCCTCACGGCAGCGCTGGCGGCCTGGCGGGTCACCGCACCGCCCACCGCGTCGACCACCAACTCAAAGGCGTTGTCGTCGGGCCGTTCCTCGGCAGGGTCCAGTGTCCTCAGACCGCCCTGCTGACCTGCCGAGGCCCTGCGCTGGGGATGGGTCTCGGCCACCGTGACGGCCTGGCATCCCTGGGCCCGCAACAGAAGAGCGGCCAAGAGCCCGACGGAGCCAGCCCCGATCACCAGGGCCCGAGCTTCCTGTATGGGGCGGTGCAGGGCGCGTTCCGCCAGCGCCAGGGCATGGACGGAGGTGGCGCAGGGTTCGGTCAGGGCAGCGTGGACCGGGCTCATGCCATCAGGCACGGGGATGAGGTTCTGTTCGGGCAGTTGGATCCGCTCGGCAAATGCCCCGGGGCGGGCCATGCCGATGAGCTGCCGATGGGGGCACAGGTTTGTGCGTCCCTGCAGGCAGTCCTCGCAGACTCCGCAAGTCACCAGGGGGTTGAGCACGACCTGCTGGCCGGGGTTTGTTCCCCGGATCACGGTTCCACAGGCCTCGTGTCCCAGGATCAAGGGGGGAACGCGCCGGGCATCATGGCCGGCGTATCCGTGCATGTCCGAGCCGCAGATTCCGACGGCTTCGATACGGACCAGGGCCTCGCCAGTCGCCGGGCCAGGCTCCGGCTCCTCCCGGTACTCGAGGGTCTCTGGCGCGGTGTAGACCAGGGCCTTCACGGGGTGCCTCGGGTGAGCGCGCAGGGTCTCATCGGGCCGAGTAGCCCCCATCCACGTGGAGGATCTGTCCGGTGACATAGGCAGCGGCATCGCTGCACAGGAACAGGGCCGGACCGTGGAGATCTTCCAGCGCACCGTTTCGACCCAGGCAGGTCTGGGCCCCGAGAGCCTCCCAGGCCGGGGGGTCTCCGACCAGGGGTGCGGTCAACTCCGTGGGAAAGAACCCCGGTGCCAGGGCGTTGCAGGTGATGCCGTGGGGACCCCACTCCAGGGCCATGGCCCGGGTGAGTTGGGCGATGCCTCCCTTGGTGGCGCCGTATGGCATGCCGTTGTCGAAGGCCCGGGTGGACTGGAGCGAGGCGATGAGCAGGATGCGGCCCCAGCCTCTCTCGATCATCGCGGGCACGAGGGCACGGGTCAGCAGGAAGGGGGCCGTCAGGTTCAGGGCCAGGGTCTGGTCCCAGGTCTCGGCCGCGAGGTCGAGTGCGGGACTTCGGGGGTTCATGCCGGCGGCGTGCACCACGATGTCCGGGGCACCATGGGGCTCTGCAGCGGCGACCGCGGCGGCCTCCAGCTGAGCACGGTCGGACAGGTCACAGGACAGGGCTGTTCCCCCCGTTTCCCGGGCGATGGCCTCCAGCCGATCCTGGCGGCGGGCCAACAGGACCACGTGGGCCCCAGCACCGGCCAGCGCGATGGCCACGCTTCGCCCGATGCCACTGCTGGCACCGGTGACCAGGGCCACCCGCCCGTCCAGCACGCCCATGGTCAGGGCTCCAGGGCGAATGTCTCGCCCGGCAGGAACTTTCGGACCCGATCATCAGCGGTCCTGGCATGGGCCTCCATGCCTTCCAGCCGCGAGATGCGGGCAGTCACCGGGCCCAGGTCCCGGGTGGCTTCGGGGGTCATCTGTTGCCAGGTCAGGGTCTTGATGAACTTGTGCACGCCCAGACCTCCGGTATACCGGGCCGCCCCCCGGGTCGGCAGGATGTGGTTGGGGCCCGAGGCCTTGTCTCCGTAGGCCACAGTGGTCTCCTCCCCCAGGAAGAGGGACCCGTAGTTGCGCAGTTTTTCGAGCCACCAGGGCAGGTCTGCAGCGTGTACCTCCAGGTGCTCCGGGGCGTAGCGGTCGCTCAGGGCCACCGCCTCCTCCCGGGTGTCGCACACCACGACCTCGCCACAGGCCTCCCAGGCCGCTGTCGCTGCGTTCTGTGGAGGCAAGGCGCTGGTGAGCTCCGGGACGCGCTGGAGCACTTGCTCCGCCAGGGCCAGGCTGGTCGTGACCAGGATCGCCGGGGTGTCCGGGCCGTGCTCGGCCTGGCCGACCAGGTCCGAAGCCACCAGTTCGGGGTCGGCGGTCTCGTCGGCGAGTACCAGGATCTCGCTGGGCCCGGCGTAGAGATCGATGCCGCACCGGCCATAGAGGTGGCGCTTGGCCTCGGCCACCCAGCGATTTCCGGGCCCCACCAGGATGTCTGCCCCATGACCGGTGAACAGGCCAAAGGCCAACGCAGCGATGCCTTGAACCCCGCCCAGGCACAGGACGGTGTCCACTCCTGCCAGTTTCAAGGCGTAGAGCACTGCCGGGTGCACGGTCGTTCCCCGCGGGGGGGAGCAGGCGATGACGCGCTCCACCCCGGCGACCCGGGCAGGGGTCACGCTCATCAGGGCCGAAGCCACGTGGGCGTAGCGTCCACCGGGGACGTAGCAGCCGACGGTCTGCAGGGGAACGAGCCTCTGCCCTGTGGTTCGGCCAGGGGACAACTCCACCTGGAACTCGGACATCGATGCCCTCTGTGCCTCGGCGAAGCCCTTGACCTGTTGGTGGGCGTAGCCGATGTCGGCCTTGACCTGAGGGGTCAGACTGGCCTCTGCCTCGTCAAAGGCAGTCCCTGGAATCACAGGATCGCCCTGGAAGCCGTCCAGCTGGTGGGCCCAGCGCAGGGCGGCTTCTTCGCCGCCGGCCTCGATCTCGGCCAGCATCGCCACCACGCGAGCTCGGGCCTCTTCTTCTCCGGTCGTTGGCGTCACCGACGCGCGTTTCAGGACCCGGTGGCTCATGGGTTCTCCCCGATGTCGTCGTGCTGGCCATGTGGCGGCTCGACATGAGGAGGCTACGCCGGGTTGGGCAGCAGGTCCATCTGCGCCTGACAGGATTCCCTAGCGAGCCCAACGACGCAGGTCGTCAGCTCCCATCGGCCAGTGTGGAAGGGCGATTCCCGGCTGCCAGGCCCACCAGCCGTCCAGGGGTCCGATCTCCACGTGGAAATCCTGTGCCGGCATGTAGCCCTCCCCGATGAGCACCCGGGTCTCAGAGCCCCGAGTCGCCACGTCGAGGATCACCACGGCATGGCCTGGATACCCGCCCTGTACCAGCAGGTCCCCCGCGCGTGGGGTCCTGGCTGGCACCGTGTCGTGGACCTCGAGGGAGGCTGTACCGGCATACATGAAGAGGCTGCGAAGGTACCCCTCCCAGGAGCGGTTTCCGCCGTCGGTCCAGGCCAGGTGGCCGTTCTGAACGACGGGTCTCTGCCCGGAGGCCCAGAGTGCGTGAGGCATCGGGTCTCCAGAGGTGGCGTGAAAGGTGACCGGCTGGCCGACCTGCCGTTGGTACTCGGCACGCAGTCGAAGGGCGCTATCTGCGCACTGCTGCAGATCACCCGAGACCATGGGCAGGGGGATCACCCGGGCCTTGTGGGCCACTCTGCGGCCGTCGTGGGTCCGGACGGGAACTTCCTTTGGGGCCACCGGGAGACCTCCAAGCCACCGCCCAAAAGCATCGCGCTCCTGGCGCGTGAAGCCTTCTGGTACGCCGAAGGCCTCTTCGAGCGAGACCGAGTCCCGGGTGTACCAGGACGCGGGCGGAGAGGGGGAACCAGCGAGCGCGATCAGGGGAAGCCACCACCACATGGTGTCCCCAGACATTCGCACTGGCGTCCTGGTTCCCGAAAGGAGACATCGGACCTTCTCCCGCCGTCGGTTATTCGCCCGCCGTGGCCACGCTCTCCTTTCGCGACATCAAGAAGTCCTACGGTGACCTCCAGGTGCTCCAGGGCATCGACCTCGAGGTCTCCGACGGGGAGTTCGTGGTGCTCGTCGGGCCATCTGGCTGCGGAAAGAGCACGTTGATGCGCTGTGTCGCAGGGCTCGAGGACATCACCTCCGGCGAGCTGCGGATCGATGACAAGAGGGTGAATGAGACCCCTCCTCGAGCCCGTGATGTGGCCATGGTCTTCCAGTCCTACGCCCTCTACCCCCACATGACGGTGCGGGAGAACCTGGCCTTTGCCTTGAAGGTGCGCAAGACACCCAGCGCGGAGATCGAGCAGGCGGTGGCCGAGGCGGCGGAGATGCTGGGGTTGACGCCTCTGCTGGATCGCCTGCCCAAGGCAATGTCCGGGGGCCAGCGCCAGCGGGTGGCGATGGGGCGAGCCATCGTGCGGCGGCCGAGACTCTTTTTGTTCGACGAGCCACTCTCCAACCTGGATGCATCCCTGCGCAACCAGATGCGGGTGGAACTCAAGCGTCTCCACAAGACCCTCGACGCCACGATTCTCTACGTCACCCACGACCAGGTCGAGGCTCTGACCCTGGCAGACCGGATCGTGATCCTGGACCAGGGGGTGCTCCAGCAGGTCGGGACGCCCGAGGAGATCTTCGATGCCCCGGCGAACACCTTTGTGGCCGGGTTCATCGGTTCCCCGGGGATGAACTTCCTGGCGGGGGTGGGGGATGGAACAACGGTCACCCTCGGTCCCCTGAGTGTTCCCGGCCAGGTCGAGGGGCCGGTGACCGTGGGCGTGCGGCCCCATGAAGTCCTGGTCGAGCGAGGAGAGGGCCTGGCCACGATCGAGGTGATCGAGCACCTGGGCTGGGAGGTGCACCTGCACCTGCGGTTGGGGGATCAGTCCCTGACGGCTCGGGCGGAGACCGCCCGGCTTGGGCCGGTCAGGGTAGGGGACCCCCTGGTGGTGTCTCTGAATCGTGCCCGGTTCTTTGACGTGGACACAGGCGTTGCCCTGACGGGCTGAATCGGATGTCTGCTCTCCTTTTTGGCTGGCTCAGTGCTGTGGCGCTTGCGGGCGGCGATGCCCTGGCGGTCTGGCACAGCTACCGAGGAGCCGAGCGCACGGCTCTCGAACAGGTCCTCGCGCAGTACGAGGCCGAGAACCCGGGGGTGGTGGTGGCCCCCCTGGCGGTGCCCAATGAGACCTTTCCCACCAAGGTCGAGGCCGCAGCGCCCCGTGGCAATGGGCCGGACCTCTTCCTCTCTGCCCATGACCGGCTGGGAGGCTGGGTGCAGGCGGGAATCGTCGCTCCCCTGGATGTTCCCCAGGAGGACTACCACCCAGCCACGGTCGAGGCGGTCACCTTTGAGGGTCAGCGTTGGGGGGTTCCCCTGGCCTACAAGTGCCTGGCACTCTTCTACCGGACGGACCTGGTCCCGGAACCTCCCGGAACGACCGCAGAGCTGGAGGCCCTGGCTGAATCGTTGACCGGGCCCGACCGCTTCGGAGCGGCCTGGATCACGACCGAACCCTACTTCCATGCGCCCTGGCTCCATGGATTCGGCGGTTCCGTGTTCCTGGACGACGAGGTTCGGCTGGACCAACCCGGTCATGCCGCGTCCATGGCCTGGGTTCGAGGCCTGCAGGACCGGGGAATCCTTCCGGAAGAGGCCAATGGCGCCCTGGTGACCCAGCTCTTCAACGAGGGCCGGGCAGCGATGGTCGTGAGCGGTCCCTGGTTCCTGGGGGAACTGGACCCAGGAGTGCCCTATGCGGTCGCACCCCTGCCGCGTATCAGCCAGACCGGTGAGTCCGCTGGGCCCTACCTGACCGTCGAGGCCGCGATGGTGAGCGCCTACGCCAGGCAGCCGGAGCGTGCCCGAGACCTGGCCCGGTACCTGGCCAGCACCGATGCCGCGATCACGAGGGCCGTGGACGGGCGCCAGTCGGTTGCGAACCTGGCTGCCTATGAAGACCCGCGGGTGGGGCTGGACCCGAACCTGGCGGCCTTTCGAGCCCAGCTGGACACCGCCGTTCCGATGCCAAACCGGCCGGAGATGACCGCAACCTGGGAGCCCATGGCGCGATCCCTGCGAAGGGTCATGCGGGGGGCACTGACCCCCGAGGCGGCAGCGCGAGCCGCCCAGCAGGAGTACGCGGTGGTCACCAAGCCACCACCGCCACCGGCGAACAGTGCCCCCTACGCGGTGCTGGTGGCCTTGCTGCTGCTGGTCGCTGCCGGTGCGATGGTCAAGAAGGCCCTGGATCCCGATGTTCGGCACGAGGTCGGCCGTTGGCGGTTCGCCTACCCCTACGTGCTGCCAGCGGCCCTGGCCATGGGTGTCCTGGTGGTGCTTCCCTTCCTGGTCGGGGCCGGTGTTGCCTTCTTCTCCCACCGTGCCGGCGAATTCACCTTTGTGGGGCTGGCCAATTTCCTGGACATCCTCTTCGCCCGTGACTGGCCGGTCACTTCCCCCCTGAGCTTCTGGTTCACACTGGGGGTCACCATCCTCTGGACTGCAGCCAATGTCTTTCTGCACGTGACCATTGGAATGGGACTTGCGTTGCTCCTGCGAGAACCCTGGCTGCGCCTGCGCAACGTCTACCGGGTGCTGTTGATCCTGCCCTGGTCGGTGCCGAACTACATCACCGCATTGATCTGGAAGGGCCTCTTCCACCGTCAGTTCGGGGCGATCAACGGGTTGCTGGTCGCCCTGGGCCTGGAGCCCGTCAGCTGGTTCAGCCAGTGGTCGACAGCCTTTGCCGCAAACGTGGCGACCAATACCTGGCTGGGCTTTCCGTTCATGATGGTGGTCACCCTGGGGGCCCTTCAGACCATCCCGCGGGACCTGGAACAGGCCGCAGAAGTCGATGGCGCGAGCAATTGGCAGCGGTTCCGGCACATCACCTTGCCGCTACTGAGGCCGGCGTTGCTCCCTGCTGTCATTCTCGGGTCCGTGTGGACCTTCAACCAGTTCAACATCATCTACCTGGTCAGCGGTGGTGAGCCCGATGGCGGCACCGAGATCCTGATCTCCGACGCCTACCGCTGGGCGTTCACACGGAACTTCCGGTACGGCTATGCGGCGGCGTACTCGGTGCTGATCTTCGGCGTGCTGCTGGTCTGGTCAGGCTTCACCAGCCGGTTGATGAGGGGGAAACCGACATGACGGCAGGCTCTCGCCAGGTCTCGATCGGACGGCAGATCGTCACCCACACCTCGCTCATCCTGGTGAGCATGGCGGTGCTCTACCCCGTGCTCTGGGTGCTCAAGATGGCGCTCACCCCGAGCCAGGCCTTCTCCCTGGATCCCGTGCCCTGGCCCAGCGAGGTGAGTCTCCAGAACTTCGTCGACGTGGTCCAGACCACCGATGCCTCCGGGGGATGGCTCTTCGGTCGGCAACTCTTCAACTCGGTGTTGGTCAGTGTCCTCACCGCCCTGGTCGGTATCTGTCTCTCCTGCACGGCTGGCTATGCCATGAGCCGCTGGGCCTTCCCGGGGCGGGACGCAGGAATGGCCCTGTTCCTGGTGACCCAGATGTTCCCGGGCATCGTGATGCTGATCCCCCTCTACATCCTGCTGGATGCAGCCGGATTGCTCGATTCCATGACCGGCCTGGCCCTGGTCTACAGCACAACGGCGATTCCCTTTTGCACCTGGAACCTCAAGGGCACCTTTGACACCATCCCTCGGGAACTCGAGGAGGCGGCCATGCTCGATGGAGCGAGTCGATGGGTGACCTTCAAGGACATCATCCTGCCCCTGGCCAGGCCGGCCCTGGCCGTGACCGGGCTGTTCAGCTTCATGACGGCCTGGAACGAGTTCATCCTGGCAGCCACCCTGATGAGTGATGAACGAGCCTTCACCCTGCCTGTGGTGCTTCAGTCCTATGTGGGGGATTTTGGCACCGAGTGGGGCCGTTTTGCGGCGGGAGCCGTCCTGGTCAGCGTACCGGTCATGGCCCTCTTCTTTGCCCTTCAGCGCTACCTGGTCGAGGGACTGACCGCGGGTTCGGTCAAGGGCTGACGCTGATGTGATGTGGTGCTGGAGGCTGAAGCCCCGCACGGACCACACCGAGCCCTTGCCTGGGTGGTTGGACGGGGGCACCTACATTCGGCGGGTGATCCGGAAACTTCCCGCCTCTGGGGGCGGGACATGTGGGTTCGGACTTGCCTGCGAGGGAACAACAAGTGACGGTAGAGAAGGATGGCACGGAAGAAGGATCAGAAGCCTCGCTCGCGCCTGGCGAGGGTGGCGAGGCTGGGAGGGCTGACTTCCCGGGTGTCGGGTTCCTATATGGGGCAGCGCGTCATCGGCGCCTTTCAGGACGAGGAGACCCGGAAGCGAGCGCTTCGCCGACTGCACCTGGAGAATGCCGAGAAGGTCGTGGAGACCATGGGGATGCTCAAGGGCGCCGCCATGAAGATCGGCCAGTCCGTGGCGGTGTTGGCCGATGGCCTGGACCTTCCACCGGAAGCTGAACGGGTCCTTTCCCGGCTCCAGAACAAGGCCCAGCCGGTTCCCTTTGAAATCATTCGCGAGGACATCGAGGGCTCGTTGGAGGGCACCCTGGAGACGCTCTTTGCCCACTTTGAACCGGTTCCGCTGGGCACGGCTTCTCTGGGCCAGGCCCACGGCGCCAGGCTTTTGGATGGGACCGAGGTGGTCGTCAAGGTCCTGCATCGGCACATCGAACACTCGGTGGACACGGACCTGGCAGCGCTGAAGGCAATGCTGCTGGGCAGTCGGTTCCTGCGCCGTGACCGCGGTGAGATCGACGAGATCTTCGACGAGGTGCAGCAGAGACTCTCCGAGGAACTCGACTACTACCGGGAAGCTGCCAACCTGGAGTACTTCCGGCAGGCCCTGAGCCATGTCGAAGGGCTGCGGGTCCCGGGCACCCACCCGAGTCACTGTTCAGACCGTGTGCTCACCATGGACCGGTTGCCGGGAAGGGTCCTGGAGGAGTTCCTGGAGGAGGCATCGCCTGCCGCCAGGAAGCGAGCGGGAGACCTTCTTTGCACGGCCTTTCACGAGAGCTTCTACAAGTTGCGCGCTCTGCATGCGGATCCCCACGGCGGGAATTTCCTCTTCGACCAGGATGGTTCGGTGGGGCTGCTGGACTTCGGCTGTGTGAAGCATTTTGAGCTGTATTTTGTCGCCACCTATGCCCGCCTTGCCTCGGCGGCGATCGACGGGGACCGGCGGGGTTTCATGCAACTGGCCAGGGAGATCGGATCCCTGCACACCCACGATTCAGGGGCCGAAGATCTGCTGTGGGACTTCGTCGAGGCCATTGCGCCTCCCTTTCGGTCGCCGAGCTACGTGGCGGGCGGTCACGAGGATTCCATCCTGGAGCGGGTCAAGGCCCTCGCTCCTCACTTCTTGCGCTACCCCGGGATCCGCTCCTCACGGGACATGGTCTACCTGCACCGGACGCTGGGCGGCACCTACGGGATGCTTCGAAAGCTTCGGTATGAGGAGGATTATGGCGCACGATTCAAGAGATACGCGGACCACGTGATGGGGGTCGCAGAAGGTCGGATCGAGGATGTCTCGCCGCCGCGGATGGGGTGAATCTGATTCTCTGGTAGCGCGCCAGGGGGGGGGTGGTGTCCAACGGAACAATCCACCGTTCTGGGAGACAGAAATGGCCCTCACCGCGCTCTTTGCCGCGAGCCTTCTCAGCCCTGCCGCCATGGCCGGCGACGTTGGCCTGGCCCACCTGGACACCCAGGTCCTCGACTTTCTGGACGCCAAGGAGGTCGCCGCAGACTTCTACGGGTTGGGCATGCCCATGGATGCCACCATGGGCGGCAGTTTTCGCATTGAGGGCGAGCGCCCAGGGTTCTTTACACTGGACGTCCGTGCCATCGGGTCCGGGGATGTGACTGCCCGCGCCGCCACTGGCATCGACGTGTTCGGCTGGTGGGATGCCTTTGATCTGACACTGGGGCTGGCCCTGGTGGGGGCCGCCGACTGGCAGGAGCAACAGTCCTACCCGGGCCTGGGAGCTGCCTTTGACTTTGGGCTGGGGCTGCACCTCGGCCGCGTGGACCTGACCTACCGGGCGACCCGGGGCTTCAATGACACCGTGGTGGGTCGGAACCTGAGTGAGCACGAGACCCGGATGGGCTTCGATGTCACCGACAACATTCACGTGTTCGGCAACCTGCTCCTGCTGAACCCGGACCTTCACGAGAGCCGCCAGCAGCTGGCCTACGGCCTGGGGACGCGTATCTCCATGTAGACCGGCAGTCTGGAGGGCTCGGACCCCACACAGGCCTCCTCGTTCGGTCCGGTTCCGCCCGGTGGGACGAGGAGGTCTTCTTTTCGGGGCCTCGGGCCCGCACCATGGTCTAAGGTGGCGGAAGGGAGTCTGGATGCGTCCACGGTTGCTGAGCTTGCTCGCCAGTGGTGCCGTTGCCGCCTGCGAGATGAGCATCGTCACCCAACTCCCGCCACGGTCCATCCTGGGAATCGACTGACCGCCATGAGCGGCTTGTGGTTCGTCCTGTGGGCCTGCCAGGGTGGTGACACCCTGGTCGACACCAGCGAACCCACCGGAGGCCTGCCGTGGGCCGTGGTCGATGCCCTGGTCTGGGCCCTCGCGGAAAGCGACCCCTTTGACGCCGAGCGTCCCGAGACCGTGGACTGCCCCGATTGGGGCTACGGGGAGGAGTACGGGACCCTCGAGGTCGAGACGGACGTCTGCACCTACGGGTCCTTCACCCAGCCCACTCTCGTGGACCTGGCGGAGGGTGACGTGCTCACCATGGACCTCTGGTACGGCTCTCTCTGGGCCTCGGAGCCCGCCCAGTCCCACATTGCGCTGGGCGTGGGAGAAGAAGTGATCTGGGAGCAAATCCTGGACCTCCCGGCCGATGCGGACGCCCACCGACTGGCCCTCGAGGTCGAGCAGGCTGCGCCGGCAGGGTCCGCCGCCTGGCTCCACGTGCACAACCACGGGGCCAATACCTACAACTTCGCCCCCCTTGTCCTGTCCGGTTCGGCGGTGCAATCTCGGTGACTGGCAGGACGGTCCTGGGGGTGGACTCCTCCGCCTGGGCGAGGCCCCTCAGTCGTCGTCCGGGCGGTCCTCGCTGAGCCCTTCACAGATGTAGTAGGGCCAGTCACAGGTGCAGGGGTAGTCGTTCCAGCACCCGCCGTTGCCCCAGTTGAGCATCGCGCAGTCCTCTTCGCCCTCATCCACGCACTCGCGGCCGTGGTCGTTGTTCGGCTCGCTGCTACACCAGTTCTGGTACGACGTCGGTGAGCCGTCGATCCACTCCCAGCTTCCCTCACTCGAGACATCGGTAAAGCCGAGCCACCAGTAGTTGGAGGCCAGGGACCCGGCGACTGAGGTGACATGGTCCAGCTCGGCCTGGGAATCAAAGGTCACCAGGGCGTAGCCATGGGTTTCGCAATCCGCCTGGGCGGCCTCCCAGGTGACCGCACTCTGGCAGTAGAGGTAGGGGTGTTCGCTGTCGGGGTAGTGATCCGTGTCACAGGGGCACACCCCGGCATCATCTGCGGTTCCGTTGCAGTCGTCGTCCAGGGTGTTGCAGGTCTCTGTCGCACCGGGATGAATGGTGGACTCCAGGTCATTGCAGTCCCCTGGCTGGGCTGCGTAGCCCTTGGGCTGCTGGCAGTCCTCGACCGTCAGGTTGATGCCATAGCCATCCCCGTCCATGTCCCAGTACCAGGTCTGCTCCAGTCCCTCGTCGATGTGGTTGTCGCAGTTGTTGTCGATGCCATCGCAGATCTCGGTGTTGCCCGGGTAGGCGCGGGCGTTGTCGTCATCGCAGTCAATTGAGGCGGGTGCCCCGTCCTGGTCCTGGTCCGGGTCCTGGGTCGGCTGGGTATCCGTGGTGGGGTCCGTGTCCTCGGTGTCGGTGGTGCCCGATGAGTCCTGGGTCCCACTGTCGGTTCCAGGGCTCAGG
This sequence comes from uncultured Enterobacterales bacterium, assembly GCA_964567625.1. Lineage (GTDB taxonomy): Bacteria > Myxococcota_A > UBA796 > UBA796 > CAJQPC01 > CAYFPX01. Next base: position 27,242 of record CAZMNK010000031.1, read on the forward strand.
GACCCGACGTCGGTGTCGCTTGAGCTTGTTTTGACGGACAGACTCTGACACCCCAGGGTAGTGATGAAGTACAACATCCACATGGGGCCAAGTCTACAGGCCTCAAGTCCTGTCAAGGCTGTCCGAATTGGGAAGCCTTCTCCCAGGGTGAATCCCCCATGCTCTGGATCCTCATTGGTGCCTCCCTGGCCGCCACCATTACGGTGGGGAGCGGTCAGTTGATCCAGGATGCGATCGACGCTGCGTCCAATGGCGATCGGATCAGGGTCGAGGCGGGCACGTACCAGGAATCCCTGGACCTGGGCGGCAAGGACCTGGACATCTTCAGTGTCGATGGGCCCACCAACACCTCCATCGAGCCGCCCCTGGGCGAGATGGCGGTGGTCTGGGCTGGTCGGGAAGCGGGCAGCCTGGAAGGCTTCACGCTGACCTTGAACGAAGCCCGGGCCTTTCATATGGCGGATTCCACCGTCGAAATCCGGGACTGCACCATCGAGGACAGTGGAGGGAGCACCATCCTGGGTGGCGTTGCCCTGATCGATGGGGGCGCTCCTCGCTTCGAGGACGTGCACATCGACGGGACGGTCGGGTCCTATGGGGGCGCCTTCTATGTGGAAGGCAGCGCTCTGTTGGAGCTTGACACGGTTGAGATCGAGTCCTTCGAGGCTGGTGGGTACGGCGGAGCCATCTACAGCGAAGAGAGCTCACTGGTTCTTTCCGATGTGGACATCCACGACGGTGTCGTCGGAATCCACGGGGGTGGCATCTACCTGGACGGTGGTGAACTGGTCGCCTCCGATGTCGTCCTGCAGGACATCGAGGGCCAGGACACTTTTGGAAGTGGGCTGTTCGCCTACAGCACCGCCCAGGTGGACTGGACCGGCGGAGAGGTGAGCGACTGCGTCCACGATGGGTCGAATGTCAACACCATGGGTGGCGGGGTCTTCGCACAGTCAGACGTGACCCTGGTGTTCGACGGCGTGGCCTTCCAGGGGAATTCGGCGAACGAGGGTGGGGCCATCGCCCTGGTGGACAACGTGGCCCTGCAGTTGATCGACGTGGTCTTCGACGGGAACGAAGCCGCCACCAGCGGGGGTGCACTGCATGTCTCGAGCGCCTCGGATGCCACCTGCAGCGGCTGTCGGTTCCAGGACAACCAGGGTGGTGATGGCGGTGGGGTCTTTGCGGCTTCCAGTGGAACCTTCAGTGACACGGGAGGGGACTACAGCGGCAACTCGGGAGAGGACGGTGGCGCCATCGCCGTGGACGGTGGAGAAGCCCTCATCGACAGTGCGAATTTCACCGGCAACGAGGCCATTCGCAGTGGGGGTGCCATCTACATTCGCGACCCCACTCGGACCCTGGAGATTCTGCAGAGCACCTTTTCATCCAACCAGGCCAATGCTGCGGATGGGGGTGCGATCGACGTGGCCACCGACGGCAGCCTGAGTGTGGAGGACTGCTCTTTTGACACCAACGAGGCGGGGGACGATGGGGGAGCCATCAGCTTCCAGCCCCAGGACCTCAGCCACGACCTGAACATCTCCCGGTCCACCTTCATGGACAACCAGGCGGGTGGCTCGGGTGGGGCGGTCTATGTGGACGAGGGTGCTGAGGTGGCGCTGGTCGACCTGACCATTCACACCAACAGTGCCAACCGGGATGGCGGCGGGGTCTACGCCGAGGACACCGATGCGGTGACCGTGGTGGGCGTCTACTTCTTTGGCAACCAGGCCGGCAGCGAGGGTGGCGCCTGGTTCGAGGTTGACCTGAACGAACCGACCATCTTCACCAACAACCTCGTGGTGGAGAACGATGCCACTTCGGGCGGCGGCGGGTTCTTTACCGGTGCGAGCCTGGCCTACATCGTCAACAACACCTTCCTGGGCAATGACGCGACCGCCGAAGGGGGCCATCTCAGGATCGAGGATGGCAGTGTCGAGTTGATCAACAACATCCTCGCCCTGGCTGTGGATGGGGGCGGGGTACACGGTGATGGCACCGCTGCGAGCATCTCCGACCGCTACAACAACGACGCCTGGGACAACAGTGGCGGCGACTGGGCTGGCAGCTTTGACGAGGTGGGGGGAATCGATGGCAACCTGGCGGTCGACCCAAGCCTGAAGGACTACACCGAGGACGGCAGTGCCGCCAACGACGACTACCACCTGGCCCTGGGCAGTCCCTGCATCGATGCGGGTCACCACAGCATCACGGACCCGGATGGCTCCCCTTCGGACATCGGGGCCTTTGGTGGACCGGATGCGGACGTCACCGATGCGGATGGGGACGGCTGGTTCGATTCCCTGGATTGTGATGACACGGATCCAGGCATCCATCCCGGGGCCGTGGACACGCCCTATGACGCCGTCGACCAGGACTGCGACGGGGAGGACCTGGTCGACGTGGACCAGGACGGTGCCGATGCCGAGGACGTGGGTGGCCCCGACTGCGACGACTATGACCCGGACATCTTCCCGGGTGCCGAGGAGATCTGGTACGACGGCGTGGACCAGGACTGCGCGGGCGACAGTGACTACGACAGCGACCAGGATGGGCATGACGCCACCGGGTTTGGTGGAGACGATTGCGATGACACGGACGCCAGTGTCTCGCCCGATGCCACCGAGACCTGGTACGACGGTGTGGACCAGGATTGCGATGGACGCTCGGACTACGACGCCGATCAGGACAATCACGACAGCGATGACTTTGGGGGGGACGACTGCAACGACTTCGACCGCAGTTCCTACCCGGGTGCCATCGAGGTGCCCTATGACGGTGTTGACCAGGACTGTGATGGCGAAGACATCACCGACCTGGACGGCGATGGTTGGGATGGTCTGTTGGCCAATGGGCTGGACTGCGACGATGAAGATCCGAGCGTCTACCCCGGTGCCCCCGACGACCCCTATGACGGCAAGGATTCGGCCTGCGACGGTGGCAACGAGTATGACCAGGACGGGGATGGCCACGATGCAGAGGCCTTTGGGGGCGACGACTGCAACGATGCCGATCCGCTGATCCACCCCTACACCGCGGAAATCTGGTACGACGGCATCGACCAGGATTGCGACGGCGCCGACGACTACGATGCCGACGGTGATGGCTGGCGTTCCGCGGACTATGGCGGCGACGACTGCAACGACTTCGACCCCCAGATCCACCCAGGGGCCTACGAGATCTACTACGACGGCGTGGACCAGGACTGCCTTGATGACGATGACTTCGACGCGGATCGGGACGGCTACGACTGGCTCGAGGACTGTGACGATGACCGGGCCGAGGCCTACCCGGGGGCAGAGGAACTCTTCAACGGCCTGGACGACGATTGCGACGGCTACCCGGAGACCTCCGACCGGGACGGTGATGGCCTGATCGACTGGTATGAGTGGCAGATCGGCACGGACTACCTCGACCCGGACACCGATGGAGATGGCGTCGAGGATGGCCAGGAAGCCGGTGACCCGGAGGACCCGCGGGATGCGGACCTGGATGGGACCCTCGATGTGTTCGACCTGGACGACGATGGGGATGGGATCCCCACCAGCACGGAAGTCCGGGCCGATGTCGAGGACGACGGCATTGCAGACACCGATGTGGATGGCGACGGGGCGCCCAACTGGCTGGACCTGGACTCGGATGGAGACGGATACCGGGACGCTGAGGAAGGGGTTGAAGACCACGACTTTGACGGCGTCGAGGACTACATCGACTACACGGGCACCTACACCGGTGGCGGCTGCAGCAATGGCCCGAGCTGGTTTGCCCTGGTCTTTCTCGCAGGGCTGACCCGACGGCGAGTCCTCGGGGTCGTCTCGGGCATGCCGTTCGCGGCGCTTCTCGCCGTGCTTGGCTGCGGCCTGCTCGCCGCGCCCGCCCATGCGGATGGCGTCGAAATCCATGGCTACCAGCAGCTGGGCGTGACCGGTGACCCCAATGGCTACAACCGACTCGCCAGCCCGGATGCGGGTCTGAATGGCGACCTGGATGTGGCACTGGTCGCAGATCACGCCGTGCGCCCACTGGTCGAGGTCCTGCCGGATGAGGAGCAGGTCATCGTCAGCCACCTGTTGACGATGAACATGGCGGTGTCCTGGTCTGCCTGGTCTCGAGCCCGGGTGGAGTTGGTCGTGCCCGTTCACCCGGTCGGTGTGTCGGCATCGGGGGCCTTTGCAGGTCTTGGGGACTGGCGATTTGGGGCCATGATCCCGATGGTCAAGGCATCGGGGCCGATTCCTGCCATCGGATTTGCTCCTTCGGTCTGGTTGCCCACAGGCGCCGAGGAGAAGTTCATGGGCAACCCCGGCTTCAGCGCGGGCGGGGTGATGAGCCTGGCTGCGAGCTACGGCCGTTTCGGCTGGGTCGCCAATGTCGGAGCCAGGGTGGGCAGGCAGGAGGCGGAGCGCAACCTTCGTGCCGGCTCAGGGCCCCTGATGGGCCTGGGCGCCCACGTGGTGATCAGCGATGCCCTGACGATCAATGCCAGCTTGACCTCCCAGGGTTCAGCAGGCTGGGACCAGTGGCCCCTGGAAGCCATGACTACGGCCCGGGTGCGACTGCGAGGTGGAGTCTGGGCCACTGCAGGGATTGGAAAGGGACTCAACAATGCCGTGGGCTCGGCGGCCGTCCGGGTGGTGGCAGGCGTGGGTTGGAGTCGCCGTGCGCCGGAACTCGAGGTCCTTGCAGTGCGGGAACCGCTGATCATCGAGGTGCAGGGCGAGGTGGATCCTGATGCGGACCGAGATGGAGACGGCATTCTGGACGTCGACGACGCGTGTCCTGACCAGGCGGAGACCTTTGACACCTTTGAGGACGAGGATGGCTGTCCAGAACTGGATGGCGACGAAGATGGCGTGCCGTTCGAGAAGGATCTCTGTCCTGAGGAGCCCATCTACCCGGAGCAGGATCCCCGCTACTCCGACGGCTGCCCCAAGCTGGCGGAGCTCTCGGGGGACAAGATCATCCTCACGGAGGCGATCTACTTCCTGGAGGGGAGTGTCGGCATCCAGAGGCGCAGTTGGCCGGTGCTCTACGCCGTCAAGGACATCATGAGAGCAAACCCGGACATCCAGTTCGTCCTGGTGGAAGGCCACACCAACAACAATGGCGCTGCCAAGTACAACTACGAACTGAGTGAGCAACGGGCCAAGGTGGTGGCAGACTGGCTCCTTGAGCACGGACTCGAGCGCAGTCGCGTTCTGTCCAAGGGCTATGGTTTCGACGAGCCCCTGGTCGAACATGACCACCCGGATGCGCTGCGCATCAATCGGCGTGTCGAGTTCACCGTGATGCGATCCGAGGAGCCAGAGGGGGAGGACACCGTGCTTCCCGAAGAGGACGAACTCCCCTTCAAGTAGTGGTAGGGTCGACGGCCCATGGGAAGCGTAGATCGAGGAGCCTGGTGGGCCCGCCTCGAGGGCCTCGGCCCTCGCGTACGAGCCGAGGGTCTTGACTGGACGGATTGGACTCCCCAGGACGATGAGGCAGCGGTCCTGGCCCAGGTGCTAGACGTTCAGTTTGCCCTGGAGAGAAAAGGGGTTCGGGACCTGTCCGAGGAGGTCCTGGAGGTCTACGAGCAGGGACTGGGGATCCACGGCATCCCGACCAGCGATGAACGACACGGCTGGGGTGCCTACCGCCGGGTCTTCCTCCTGGAGAGGCGGGGCAAGGTTCCCGAGGCTCTCGAGGACGCAGAGGCGCTGATCGAACAGGCGGAAGAGCGGGGCTGGCAGCGAGTCCTGGTCACCGTTCTCAGGCGGATGGGCTTTATGCTCGGTCAATCCGGCGAATCGGGTCGGGAGGAGGTCCTGCTTCACCGGGCGCTGGCCCTGGCTCGGGAGCTGGCTGACCCTCTCGAAGAGGCGGAAGTGCTGCGGTACCTGGGCAACTTCTGGCTGTTCCGCGGCGACCCGGACACGGCCATGGACTGCTTCCTGTATTCCCGGGCCCTGTTGGTCCAGTGCGGCGCGGATCCGGTTCGAATTGCCCAGGTCGACACTCCCATCGGCGTACGGCTGTTGGAGAAGCGAGAACTGGTCAAAGGACGGAAGACCCTGGAGTCGGCCCTGGCCGCCTTCGTGGAAGTCGATCACGCCTGGGGCCAGACCGAGTGCCTGTTGACCCTCGGTCGCCTCCAGGAGATGGCCGGGGACCTGGAGGAGGGCACCCGCCTGGCCAAGGAAGGCCTGGCCGTGATGAGGCGGTTCGAGGATCCCCGTGGCATGGCACGGTGTGAGAACCGAGTGGGGGAGGTTCTTCGACGGCGGGGGCTGCTCAAGGAAGCGGAACGCCACTACCGGGCAGCGCTCCAGGCAGCCGACCGGTCCAACTCTGTCCACTACCAGGCCCTGGTGACCAGCAACCTGGCCTTGTTGAGCGAGGCCGAGGGACGGCTCGAAGAGGGCAGGGAACTCCTGGAAAAGGCTCTGGCCATCCCGGGCTTGCCGGGGTCCGTGGAGGTGGGATTGCGGATGTTGCAGTTCCCCTTTCTGGAAAGGCAGGGTCAGTTCGAGACCTGGGAGGAGCAATACCGGCTGGTGTGCTTGCAGTTGAAGAACACGGATCGCTTCCAGGAGGATGTGGCCCTGGCGGCCCGCCGGGCAGGGGGGTTGGCCTGGGAGAAGGCCAGGGGAGTCGACAAGGGGCCGGAGCACGACGAAGCGCTGTCTCGCGCGGTTCGAAGCCACGCTCTCGCCTGGCACCACTGGACCCTTCGGGGCCTTCCTGAAGAGGAGGGCTGCGAAGAGGAGTCGCTTCGAGACCTGGGAAAGGCGGGGGCCCCAATTCCCCTGGGAGACTTCGACCTCTTCTCCCCTCTGGGCGTGGGGGGTATGGGCGAGGTCTGGCGGGCGGTCCACCGTCATTCCGGGGTGCCTGTGGCCGTCAAGGTACTCACCGCTGCCCCGGCCCGCAGCGACCTGGTGCAGGCGAGCTTTCGCGCCGAAGTGCGGGCGATGGCATCACTCAACCATCCTCACGTGGCCCTGGTGCTGGGGCAGGGGACTGTTGACGTGCCAGCCAGCAGGGCCAGCGACGGTCGCCTGGATACCGGCAACCCCTACCTGGTCATGGAACTGGCGCCAGAGGGCTCCCTGGAGCAGCACTGTGGGCGATTGCCCTGGAGCGATGTCCTGGAGATCCTCCAGGCCCTGCTTCAGGGGCTGGCTCATGCTCACGCCCGGGGTCTTTTGCACCGGGATCTCAAGCCGGCCAATGTCCTGCTGGGGCAGGGCTATACCCTGGGTCAGCGTGTGCGCCTCTCGGACTTCGGGCTCGCCTCGGCCATGGGCCAGAGGACTCGCCTCACACGGGTGGCAGCAGGTACGCCCGCGTACATGGCTCCGGAACAGTGCCGCGCCCGGTGGCAGGACCAGGGCCCCTGGACAGACCTCTATGCACTGGGCTGCCTTGCGACGGAGTTGGTGCAGGGGGCGCCGCCTTTCCTGGCCGATGACGTCCGCACACTTCTGCAGCTCCAGGTGTCCGAGGCTCCTCCGGCCCTGAATCCGTCTGTGGCGGTGCCTCCGGGATTCGAGGCCTGGCTCCGCAAGCTTCTGCAAAAACAGCCGGCCGATCGGTTCCAGCGTGCTGTCGAGGCTTCCGAGGCCCTGAAGTCCCTGGGGGACCCGGTCCCGCGAGCCCTCGGCAAGGTTTCCCTCCCCGCCGTCTCAAGGGTGGTCTCGGCCTCGACCATTCTCTTCGATGAGACCTTGCCCGAAGGGCCTGGAGGAGTGGTTGCCTCTCCTGGTCCTGCTGTGCGGGAATTCGCGCCGGTGCTGTCGGAATCTTCGCCCAGGGATCCCGAGGTTCGAACGTCCCTTGCCCATGCGGGGCTGAGCCTGTTCGGGTTGCGAATCCTGCCCCTGGTCGGACGGGATGCCGAACGACAGGTGCTCTGGGACGCTTTTCGGTCTGCCCTCGCCTCCTGTCGTCCCCATGCCGTGGTGATCCGGGGTCCCTCGGGCATTGGACGGAGTCGTCTGGCGAACTGGATCGGGGAGCATGCCCATGCCCTCGCAGGGGTACACACGGTCTCCGTGTCCCACACGCCGATGGATGAGCCCGAAGAAGGACTGCGAAGTCTTCTGTGCACCTGGTTGGGACTGGGGGAAACGGACGCAGGCTCCCTGGAGGAACGCCTGGCATCGCGTGGGCATGTCTGTACATTGGAGGATCGTCGGCTTCTCTCGGAATTTCTTCGACGAGTCCCCGGGGGAACTTCGCGGGATCGTCGCTACCTGCGCACCCTGACCACGCGGATGCTCGTGGAGGAAGCGAAGAGCCGCCCCCTGGTGCTGGTCCTCGACGATGTTCAGTGGGGTGATGACACCCTGGGGCTGGCGACGGCCCTGATTCGAGCCAAGGCCCCCATGTTGATCGTCTTGACGGCTCGCGATGATGGGGCGGCCACACGCTCTCGACTCACCCGTCGGCTGGAGGCCTTCGGCAGCCATCCGGGTGCCGCGGTGCTGTCCCTGGGGTCGTTGAAACGGAAGCCTTTCCAGAACCTGGTGCGGGAGCAACTGGGACTGGGGCCCAAACTGGCCCGCCAGGTGGAAGCCAGGGCCCATGGTCACCCGGAGTTTGCGGTCCAGTTGGTCGCCGATTGGCTGGCCCGGGGGC
>CAZMNK010000031.1:35876-46698 GCA_964567625.1 uncultured Enterobacterales bacterium
GCTCCTGCAGCCGGGAGAAGGGGGCCTCTGCCTGCGGTTTGGGGTGAAGACCTCTCTCCCCGATGGCCTCCAGGCGGCCTGGTCACTTCCTGTGAGACGGTTGACTCAGCGCTTCGGGCCGAACGCCCGGGGGGCACTGGAGATAGCAGCGGCGCTGGGCCAGCGGGTCGATGATGGTGAATGGGTGGCTGCTTGCGAGGCGGCGGGAATCCTGGTTCCCGGTGGACTCATGGAGTCGCTGTTGGATGAACGACTGGTCCGAATGGACGGTTCGGGATGGGTCTTTCTCCATGCACCCTTTCGGGAATGCCTGGAGCACCTGGCCCGGCAGAGGGGGCGGTTGGCCCGTTGGCACCGGGCCTGTGCCCAGGCCCAGGGGGGAGATGCCCTGGCCCGGCGGGGTCGTCACCAGCTTCTCGGAGGTCGGCCTGCGGAGGGCTATGAGGACCTGGTGTCTGCCCTTGAACAGGCCGCAGAGGACCTGGACACGGAGCGAAATCACCAGCTCATCGCGCGGGCGACGGAGGCGCTGGATGCCCTTGGGGCCTCTGGTCGGGATCCGCGAAGAGCCCGACTCGCAAGGGCGTCTCGGTCCAGCCTGGATGAGCAGGGTTAGTGGCGAGGCCTCGGGAGGCCCTCTTGATCGGTCGATTCGTCCTGCTGACCTTGCTCGCTCTACCATCGGCGCTGGCCCAGGCGGGTGACCTTCCGACCCTTCGCCTGGAGGACACGCCGGAGATACCCGCCGAGCTGGAGGCGCGGCTGGGGCAGTATCTCCACACCCGGTCGGCGAGCCTGGTCGCGCTCGCAAGGGACGGCGAGCACATGTTGGTCGGGACGCGTTTTGCCGAGACCACCCAAATCCATCGGGTCGATGCCCCCGGGGGTGCGCGCACACAACTGACCTTCATGGAGGAGCCGTTGGCCGGTGCCTGGGAGCTTCCCGGGGACGAGACCACGCTGCTGGTCCGATCGGATGTGGGTGGCACCGAGCGCTACCAGGTCTCGCGGATGGACCTGTCCACGGGCCGAATGCAGGTCCTGACCGACCCCGCCTATCGGCACTCGGGACCTCGGATCTCCTGGGGTGGTGATCGTCTGGCCTGGTCCAACAATGCCCACAATGGCACCGACACCCTGGTCTACCTGGGCACGTCCACGGAGATGGAGAGCAACTCCCCTCTTTTTGTGGAGGAGGGCTACTGGAACCCGGTGGCCTGGACCCGGGATGATCAGCGGCTGGTGGTCAGCCACTACATCTCGTCCACCCACAGCGAGCTCTTCGTGGTGGACCTTGCCAGCAGCAAGCGGGTCGCCCTGCACCCACCGGACACCCAGGCCTCCGTGGGCGGAGGACTCCCATCCCTCGACGGATCCCACTTTTTTGTTCGTTCCGACCATGAAGGGGGCTTCAACCGGCTCTACCGTGTGACCCTGGAAGGCCGCCGCCGGCCCAGGCCGGTGTATGAGTCGCTCACGTCGGACGTGCCCTGGGATGTGGAAGGCCTTGCTCTCAGCCCGGACGGCGCCACTCTGGCCTTCACGGTGAACGAGAACGGGTGGTCGACCTTGTGGCTGCTGGACACGGCCACGGGAGAAAAACAGCGCCTGGAGGGGGCACCCCAGGGGCAGATCTCGGGCTTGCGCTATGCCCGGGAAGCCCCGGTTCTGGGCTTCTCGGTCAACAGCCCGACGGCCCCCAGGGACCCCTGGACCTGGGGTGCCGACCAGGGGTTTCGTCGCTGGGTCACCAGCGAGGTGGGCGGGTTGGACAGCGCCCGCTTCGTCGCGCCGGAGCTGATCCATGTGACCAGCTTTGACGGCACGGTGGTTCCCGCCTGGCTCTACCTTCCTCCGGGGGAAGGACCCCATCCTGTGGTGATCGGAATCCACGGAGGACCCGAGAGCCAGGCCCGTCCGCGCTTCCATTCCACCCGGCAATACCTGCTGCTGGAGAGTGGAATCGCCAGCATCGTGCCGAATGTGCGTGGGTCCAGGGGCTATGGCCGGGACTACCTGCTGGCGGACAACGGCGAAAAACGCGAGGACTCGGTTCGGGACATTGGCGCCATCCTGGACTGGATTGCCGAGCAGCCGGAGCTGGACGCGGACCGGGTGGCTGTCACTGGCGGCAGTTACGGCGGCTACATGGTGCTCGCCAGCCTGGTGCACTACTCCGATCGTCTCGTGGGGGGAGTGGATGTGGTGGGCATCTCGAATTTCGTGACGTTTCTCGAGAACACCAAGTCCTACCGAAGGGACCTGCGGCGGGTCGAGTACGGCGACGAGCGGGATCCCCAGATGCGTTCCCACCTGGAGTCGATCTCTCCGGCCAACCAGGCAGATCGGATTCAAACAGACCTCTTCGTGGCCCACGGGGCCAATGATCCCCGGGTGCCCCTGGGAGAGGCTGAGCAGATTGTGGATGCGGTGCGGGCCAATGGGCAGGATGTCTGGTTGATGGTTGCCAACAACGAGGGGCACGGCTTTCGGAAGAAGGAGAATTCGGACATCTACCGGCTGCTCTACGTGCTCTTCCTCGAGGAGAAGCTCCTTCAGGACGAGGTCCCCCAGTGATCCACCGGCTCTTCGGCCATGTGGACCCGGCTCTCTTTCACAGGGAGGGGGCCTCGCCCCAGGCTCCCCTGCGCCTGCGGTACCTGGGCACCGCCGGTTTTGTGGTCGAGATCGCTCAGCGAACTCTGGTGATCGACCCCTTTGTGAGCCGGCCGGGCCTGGTGGACACCTTGTTCCACCCGCTGCTGCCGGATGCTCGGAGGATCAGTGAGCTCATTCCCAGGGCCGACGACGTGCTGTTGGGCCATACCCACTATGACCACGCCCTGGATGCTCCCGAGGTCTGCAAACAGACCGGAGCGCGGCTCATCGGCAGTCCCAGTGCCTGGCGAATCGGGTACGCAGCGGGGTTGCCGGAGAGCCAACTGGTCCAGACCTACGGCGGTGAGGACATTGCCTGTGGCGCGGTGACCGTCCGGGGGCTGCCCAGCCGGCATGGCAAGGTCTACTCAGAAAAGGTCCCCCTGGCTGGCCCGGTGCCCGGCTGGTTCCAGTGGCCCGGAAGGCTGGCCCACTTTCGCCACGGCCTTGTCTTCAACTGGCTGGTCTCCGGAGCGGGCACTTCGTTGATCCACGTGGACAGCGCGGACTTCATCGAGGAGGAGTTGGAGGGCATCACCTGCGACATCTTGTGCCTGTGCGCCATCGGCCGCCATCGGCGCCCGCACTACGTGGAGCAGGCGGTCGCCATGTTGAAGCCGCGGGTGGTCATCCCGTGTCACTGGGACTGGTTTGGTACGCCTTTTGAACCCGAGCCTCGTGAACTGCCTCGCGCCGCGGTGGGTGCGATGGTCCAGGAAATTCGAGAGGCCGGGGCCCAGGCCGTGGTGTTGCCACTGAACGGGGAATGGGGGTGGGGCGGCTAGCGCGAGAGGGGCTCGTCCCTGCTCGGTCGATGCTGGTCATCCTGCTGGCAACCGCCCACGTCGACCCGGACCGTGGTGCTCGAACGGCGCCCGAAGCATGAGAGCCGAGGACCTGGATGGTCCTCGGCTCCCTTTTTTCTACTTCGCGGCCTTGGCCAGCTGCTGGGATTCCCCGCAGCGGGCCAGCCAGGAGTCGCCTCGGGTCCGGGCGTAGACCAGCGCGGCAAACACGATGATCTCCAGGGTCATGGCAGCCCAGGCCCCGGGGGCGCCCATGTCCCAGGGACCGGCAAAGAGCCAGACCAGCGGAACCTTGACGCCCCAACTCACGCCGACTGAAACCCGCATCACGAACCGGGTGTCCCCGGCCCCCGACAGGGCGCCGTAGCCGATCATGGCCACCGCATCGAAGACCTGAAAAAACGCTGCTATCAGCATCAGGTCCAGGGCGATGACCCGGACCTCGGCCGACACCCCGAAGGCGCCGACCAGGGGTCCAGGCGTGAGCCAGAAGACCAGGCCCATCATGGCCATGAAGGCGATCCCGATGACCAGCGACCAGTTCAGAGCCTGGCGAGCCAGGTCCGGACGGTTGGCCCCGACGAATTGACCCACCAGGACCCCCGCTGCCTCGGACAGGGCATGGCCGGGCAGGAAGCTGACCATGATGATCCGCACCACGATCACGTGAGCGGCCATGTGGTCCTCTCCGACCCGCGCCAGGATGGCGGCGAACACCGTAAAGGCCAGGACGTCGGTCACCCCGGACACGCCAAGGGGCAGCCCCAGCTCCCAGACCCGCGCCAACAAGGCGCGGACAGGTCGCCGGGAGGCCCCGTGGACCAGAGGCCGGAGGCGCCAGAACAGCCAGGCTGCTCCCACGCACTCCCCAATGGCTGTGGCCAGGGCTGCACCGGGGACACCCAGGGCCGGGACCGAACCCCACCCGAAGATGAGGATCGGGTCCAGCACGATGTTGATCGCGTTGGCGAGCATCATCGCGACCATGGGGGTCCGGGTGTCTCCGCGGCCCTGGAACCAGCCGGCCAGCGCCTGGTAGCCGTAGCGACCGGGCGTACCCAGCATGCGTATGGCGCCGTAGGCGACTGCCAGATCGGTGACGGCCAGGCTTGCGCCCATCCATCCCATGGCCACTGGCAGCACTGGGAGGAGCGCCAGCACCACGCCTGACAGCACCACCGCCGCCCAGATGCCCTGCCAGGCCATGGCTCTCGCCGTGGCGTGGTCTTCGGCACCGGTCGCCTGGGCCACCGTGACCTTGATGGCCCCCAGCACGCCTTGACCGAAGAACACCAGGAGCAGGAACACGGGGATCGCGAGACCCACCGCGGCCAGGGCTTCGGTACCGAGCCGGCCGACGTAGAGGGTGTCGACCAGGCTCATGCAGGTGTACGAGAGCATCGAGACCATGACAGGCCAGGCGATGTGGATCACCTGCCGTGGGCTCACATGGTTCTGCAATGTCATGGCGTCGCGTGACACGACGCACCTCCAGGAGGGAAGCGGGGAGTGAAAAGGACACCAGCCGAAGCCAGGGTGTCCGTGCGGCACGAACTACGGTCCGTCCGGTTGGACGACCCGGTGGTTCGAGGGGGAGGGGAAGTGCGCTAGTAGAAGCGCGGCTTCGTGGTCACCCCAGATCGGGCAAGGGCGGTGCCTTGACCAGGACCGGAGACGTCGAACAGGCGCAGGATGATGCGGCTCATGGTTCCTCTCCGGGTAGGGGTGATTGGGGGTCGGACGAAGATCCGACTCCCCAACCTGATCGGAAAATCGCAGAGCGGCAAGTGACGATACGGTGACGCGCTCACTGGCGTCTTCAGTGGACCCTTCCGCTGGAAGTCAGGCGGCCCAACTGGTCCGGTTGCCACCTCTTGCCTTGAGATTTGCGCTGGCCTTCATCACCGTGGCGTGAAGTCGCTCGTGGTTCACGTCCTTGCTCTGGCTGGCCAGGGTCACGCCCACGACGGTGCCCGAGATCAGGAGTCGGCCATCTCCGACATCGACTCGTTGGGCCTCCAGCCCTGCCCGAACCCGCTCGGCGAAGATCCGGCCGCCGGCACGGGCGGTCTCCGGGAGGATGACTGCGAACTCGTCGCCTCCGATGCGGGCCAGGAAGTCCACCTCACGACTCACCCTGCTCAGGAGTGCCGCGACTCTCCGGAGGACCTGGTCCCCGGCCTCCTGACCATATCGGGCATTGAGGGAGGTGAAGTCATCGACGTCCACGATGACCACTGACAACTCCTGTCCATAGCGCTGGGCGCGCATGACCTCCTGGCGGAGCGTCTGGATGTAGCGGTTTCGGTTGGACAGGCCGGTCAGCGGATCGAACTGGCTCAGGGCCTGGAGTTCCGCCTGCAAGCCCAGGATCTGCTTGTGGAGGTGGTTGCGCTCGTCGACCACCTCCTGGAGGTAGGCGAGCAGCTTCTGCCGGTTCATCGTCTCCGGGTCAGTGGTGGTGCTCTCTTGCCGGATCAGGTGATCCAGGCTCATCGGTTCGCCGATCTGAATGGCGAGCATGTCGGCGGCTGCCGCCATGGAGGCACCGAGGCCGTTCAGGAAGCTCTTTGCGCCCTTCAGGTCCCAGCCGTCCTGCTCCACCAGGACGGCTGCGATTCGTTCCCGTGCTTCGGCCTTGTTTACGGCCGAGTAGCACTCGGCACACATATCGGCCCAGTGAGCCACCTTGGAGAGCACGGGGAGGTCATCGATCGGCTGGTGGTGGTCGCGGACGGCGTCGAGCAATTGGGCAGGCAGGCCCCAGCCTTCCGCCTGCTCAAGGAAGATCGCGTGGTGGTGGTTGCCGAAGATCTGTTCTTCCATCTCCAGTCGTTCGGCGCCGTGCAGTTTGCGGACCTCGTTGACCTGAATGACCTCGTGGGGGGCCTCGGTCAGGAGCATGAGGCGCCCGAATTCGAGGGTGAGGCCCACGGTGAAGGCCATGTCGGTGTGGATGTCCGCGTGGCGCTGGGCCAACCCGACGGCTGCGCAGGCCCGACGGAGACAGTCTCCCCAGAAGGTCTTGATGGTGGACTTGGGCAGGTCGACTCGCCGGACCGCCGAGGTCAGTGCGTGGCAGACCGCCAGGTTTCCAATGACGGTGGCACCCAACAGGAGCGTGGCCCGCAGGGGGTTGTCGACCTCGCGACCCATGCCCATGAAGGGGGAGTTCGCGTAGCGCAGGATGCTCTCGGAGAGGTCCGGATCGGCGCACACCAGGGCGCCAAGCTCGTGCACGGAGACGTCGGCGTCCCAAGCGGTCCCGATGACATCCACGAGTTGCTTGGAGGGGGGAACCAACATGCTTGTTTCCCTTCGGGGGACTCCTGGGCCAGGTCCATACATCGCGCCCGTACGGGCGTGTCTCGAGGAGATCATAGTGGATCCAGACCTGGGGGTCTCAAAGAGGACAAGGTGACTGTCAGTGCTCAAGCTCTGGGCCGCCCGTCCGATTGGGCAACAGATCAAGGACCCTGGAGTTGTCCTGGCCAAGACCGAGCGAAGGAAGCTGAGCATTCCAGGCGGGGATGGACTCCTGGCCGCGATGATGTTCGGAGTGCTGGGCATCGTGCTTGTGCCGATGCCACCGGCGCTGATGGACGTTTTGATCGCCAGTTCGATCTGCCTGTCCTTGTTGATGTTGCTGGTCACGCTCTACGTGAATCGGCCGGTGGACTTCAGCGTCTTTCCCACGCTGTTGCTCGCGGCCACGATCTTCCGGCTGAGTCTCAATGTGGCGAGTACGCGTTTGATCCTTTTGGGAGGGGGCGACGTGGGCTCGGCGGCGGCGGGGCGCATCATCGAAGCCTTCGGCCAGGTGGTCGTGGGTGGAAGCTACGTGGTCGGGGTCGTGATCTTTGCGATCTTCGTGGTCATCAACTTCGTGGTGATCACCAAGGGTGCGGGCCGGGTGGCCGAAGTCTCGGCGCGATTCACCCTCGACGCCATGCCCGGCAAGCAGATGGCGATCGATGCCGAGCTCAATGCCGGCCTCATGGACGAGCGGGAGGCGCGAGCCCGCCGGTCTGAGATCAGTCGGGAGGCCGACTTCTATGGCGCCATGGACGGTGCCTCCAAGTTCATCCGTGGGGATGCCATTGCCGGTATCGTCATCACCCTGGTGAACATCGTCGGCGGCATCATCATCGGTGTGGCCCAGAACGGCATGAGCCTGGGCGACGCCGCCCAGACCTACACCCTGCTCACCATCGGTGACGGCCTTGTGGGTCAGATTCCGGCCCTGGTCATCTCGTCCGGCGCCGGTATTCTGGTCACCAGGGTCATCGACGACGACAACGCGACCCTGGACACGCAGCTGAGTCGACAGGTGCTGTCCAACCCCCGGGTGCTGCGGACCCTGGCGTTGTCCATGTTCGGCCTGGCTCTCGTCCCGGGGTTGCGGCTTCCCTTCCTGCTCGTGTCCATGGTGATGGCCGTCCTGGCCTGGCAGGTCGAGAAAAACCCGATCAACACCGAGATCCTGGTTGAGGGCGATCAGGAGGAGGGCTCCGAGTCCAAGGGGGGAGTCACCCGACCCGAGGAGTTGCTGGACCTGGAGCCCTTGGCGATGGAAGTGGGGATCGACCTGGTCTACCTGGTCGACGAGCGGAAAGGCGGGGAACTCCTGGAGCGCATCCAGAGAATCCGGAACCAGTTCGTGACCGACCTTGGTGTGGTGCTGCCCTCGGTGCACCTGCGCGACAACATGCGGCTGGAGAACTCGGAATACGTGATCCTGCTTCGCGGGGAAGAAATCGGGCGAGGCAAGATTCACGCTCGTCAGCACCTGGCCATCGACCCCGGTGGTGCAACCGGCAAGCTCAAGGGCATTGCCACCAAGGATCCGGTCTTCGGGCTCGATGCCTGGTGGGTCCCGGACTCGATGGTTCTTCGGGCGCAGAGCCGCGGCTACACGGTCGTAGACGTCCCCACGGTGCTCACGACGCACCTGACCGAGTTGATGCACCAGCACGCCCATGAGTTGTTCGACATGACCCAGCTCTGCCGGATGCTGGAGCGCATGCGTGAGAAGCACACCAAGCTGGTCGAGGACCTGGTGCCGGATGTCCTCTCTCGGGCGTCACTGCTCAAGGTCTACCGGAACCTCATTCGGGAAGGTCTCAGTGTTCGGGACAGCGAGACGATCCTGGAAGCTCTGAGCGATTACGCGACGCGCACTCGGGACGCCAACGTCCTGACGGAGTTCGTCCGCCAGGCCCTGGCCCGACACGTGACTCGGCGCTTTGCCGATGAAGAGGGGACTCTGCACTATCTGGCCCTTGGACCAGGGGCAGAGGATGCGGTGGCCCAGGCTCTCCAGACAACAGAGGCGGGATCCGTCAGCCTGGCGCTGGATCCGGAAACGTCTCGTCATCTTCTCAGTGGTGTTCGAAAGCAGGTCGAGGGCTGGACTGGATCCGGTGACATCGTTCTGCTCTGCCCACCGCTGGCTCGTGGACCTCTTCAGCGTCTGCTGGAGAAGGTGCTGCCTCGTACCCCTGTTCTCTCGCCGGTCGAGCTGCTCCCTGGAGTCAAGCTTGACCGTGTTGCGGTGATTGATCTCCCCGTTGCGAGTTGATTGACGACTTTCCGCTCAAGCCGGTGAACTTATGACCGATTTGAGCACAGACAGACGACCAAGGAGGCTTCCCTTGCTGCGGACCGCCGAACGATACAACAGGGTCAAGCGAGTAAAGGTTGAGCCTCGCATCGATGGCATGACCCGAAGCGAGACATGCAACCACTATCACAAGAAGATCATCCTGATCGCTCGGCAGTTGTCCGAACGATTGCCGCCTGGTGCGGCCCTCCAGACGGATGACCTGATCTCCTTTGGTGCGATCGGGCTGCTGGAGGCGTTTGACCGCTATGACGAGTCTCGCGGAGTGCGTTTCTCGACATTCGCCGAATACCGAATTCGGGGCGCGATGATGGATGCTCTGCGCACGGCGGATCCGTTCCCCCGGCGTCGGCGCCAGCTGGCCCGCAGGATCGATCACGCGACGCAGGCCCTGCGCCGGGAACTCCGTCGCGAGCCGGAACCCAATGAAGTCGCGGACATGCTCGGCATCGATGTCGAGGCCTATCACCAGGCTCTCGACCGCGTGAAGCCGATCACCCATGTCTCGCTGGACTCTCCAGTGGGTGACGACGACGAAGACCGGATGCTGGTCGAACAGATCGCTGGGTCGTCTCGGGACAATCCGGACTATCGGCTGGAACTGATCGAAATCCGCGTGCGGCTCCAGGAAGCGGTCAAGGAACTTCCTGAGAAGCAGCGTCACTGCGTGATGATGTACTACGGAAAGAACATGAATCTGGCCGAGATTGCGGCGGTATACGACGTGACTCCATCTCGGATCTCCCAGGTCCTCTCGGGTGCCCGAGCCATTCTGAAAAAGAAGCTCAGCGTCCACATTGACCTCGCGGATCTGCCGGACATCATCGACTTCTAGACCTGTAGGGAGAGGACATGGGCAGTGATATCTACGCCAGCCTCTCCGGGGCGAGCGCCAGCTGGGAACAAATTGATCTGCTTGCGCAGAACATTGCGAACAGCAAGACAGTGGGGTTCAAGCAGAGTCGCCTGACCTTCACCCTGGACGGCTACGACCAGGAGAGCATGGCCCAGGCCTACACAGAGGCTGTCAACGAGGGGCCGGACCTGTCGGATGGGACGCTCACCCGGGACGGGGTTCAGACCCACCTCGCGCTTCAGGGCGAGGGTTTCTTCGTGGTGGATGATGGCGGCGCCGAGCGGCTCACCCGGGCCGGTGATTTTCGCCTGGATGGCAATGGTGTCCTGGTGAACAAGAGCGGGCTTCCTGTGCTGGGACAGAACGGAACCATTGAGTTCCCACCCGGACAGGTCAGTCAGGACTTCTCCGTCGATCGACAGGGCTACCTGTATGACGACCAGGGAGATCGGCTGGATCAGCTCCGACTGGAGACTGCAGACGAGTTGGTCCAGGTGGGTGAGAACCTGTGGGAACCCGGCGGTGCTGTGCGTGAAGCCACTGAGGTGGTGGTCGAACAGGGGGCCCTGGAAGGATCAAATGTAGACCCGGTTGGGCTCATGGTCGAGCTTATCGAGGCGAGTCGGTACTTTGAGGCCTACCAGAAGGCCATGCAGACGTCCGACGAGATGGACCAGCAGCTCAACAACACTGGGAGAAGCTGATGAAGGCTCTATACTCGGCTGCCACCGGCATGGCCGCCCAACAGGTGACCATCGACACAATCGCCAACAACCTGGCGAATGTGAACACAGCGGGCTTCAAGAAGTCCACGGCGAGTTTCCAGGATCTCTTCTACCAGGAATTGGCCGCGAGCGGCGAGGAGGGTGGGACCCCCAC
>CAZMNK010000032.1:0-46087 GCA_964567625.1 uncultured Enterobacterales bacterium
GCACCCCCCTGGACCGGACGGTGGCCGTGGTCAGCGAGGCGGAAGCGATCCTGGCCGATCACCCGGAGGTGGCCACGGTCTACGGCGCCATCGGCTCCGAGCGCCGGGCCGATGCCCGGCCGGACGAGGGTGAGCACACGGCCCGGTTGCTGGTCGAGCTGCAGGAGACAGGGGACCTGTCGGCCCAGCAGGAACGGGTGATGACCGAGGTGCGCCAGGCCCTGGAAGTCCTGCCTCGACTGACCGCCCAGCTGCGAACACCCGCCCTGTTCTCCTTTCGAACCCCGGTGGAGGTGGTCGTCTTTGGCCAGGACCTCGCAGTGCTGCAGTCCAGTGCCGACCAGGTGAGGGAGGTCATCGGGGCACAGCCAGGGCTGAGCGACGTCCGTTCCTCGTTGGTGAGCGGCTTTCCGGAGATCCGGATTCGCTATGACCGGCAACTCCTGGACCGACACGGACTCGGTGCCGCGGCGGTCGCAGCGTCGGTGCGGGACAAGGTCCAGGGGGCCACCGCCACCCGGATTCGCCGAGGGGACCGCAAGGTCGACCTGCGGGTGCGGCTGGTGGAGTCCGACCGGGAGTCGGTGGAGGAGTTGGGTCGCATCAACGTGAATCCCTCCCTGGACCCACCGATCCCCCTGAACGCGGTGGCGACCCTGGAGGAGGGGATCGGGCCGTCGGAGATCCGCCGTATCGACCAGCAGAGGGCCGCGGTGGTCTCGGCCAACGTGGTGGGCTTCGACCTGGGCACGTCAGGGGCCTCCCTGGTCTCTGCACTGAACCGGTTGTCGCTGCCGGAAGGGGTTCGCTTCGAGGTCGCGGGGCAGAGCCGGGAGATGGAGCGTTCCCTGGGGTCTCTGACCTTTGCCCTGGGACTGGCGATTTTCATGGTCTACGTGATCATGGCCAGCACTTTTGAGCACCTGCTGCACCCCCTGGTCATCCTGTTCTCGTTGCCGCTGGCGGTGGTGGGGGTGGTGGTCGGGCTGGTCGCCACGGCGACCCCGCTGAGCGTGGTGGTTTTCATCGGGTTGATCGTCCTGGCCGGGGTGGTGGTGAACAACGCCATCGTGTTGGTGGACACGATCAACCGGCAGCGGGCCCACCTGGGTCCCCAGGCAGCGATCGAACGGGCTGGCCGCATGCGGCTCCGGCCGATCCTGATCACGACGGTGACCACGGTGCTGGGGCTGCTTCCCCTGGCCCTGGGAATCGGGGAAGGGGCCGAGATTCAGCAACCCCTGGCGCTGACGCTCATCGCCGGGCTGACCTCGGCCACCCTGCTGACCCTGGTTGTGATCCCGGTGGCCTACCGACTGGTGAACCGCATTCCTATGGACGAAGCCCTGCCCGCGGGCCTTCCCGACGGGTCGGGGTGAGGCGGTGATGGGACCGGGCTCAGAGGGCGGCCTTTACGGCGGCCAGGCACTCCTCCTCGGTGGGGAATTCCTCTGTGGTCTTCTCGGCCACGACCTTGCCGTCCACCCAGACGGTGAACTCCCCGCGGTTGCCGGGGGTGATGGTCACTTCGGCGCCGGTGTGCCTGGTGATGTGGGCTGCCGCACGGGCAGCTCTGGGCTTGTAGTTTCAGGGAATGCAGTAGCGAATCAGGATGCGGTCCATGGGGTCCTTTCAGGGGGTTTCAGGGGGAGTGGTTCCGGGGGCCGAAAGCAGGAGCACCTCACCAGGCCTCATCGTGACACAGTCCCGGTGAATTTTCGCCGTGACATCTGCCACCAGGCAGGCGCACCGTGAACCTTCGAGAGGCCCTTCCCTCCCTCGCCGTCCGCCGTCCGGTCACGGTGGGCATGCTGTTTGTGGCGATCTGTGTGCTGGGGGCGCTGGCGGTGCGGGCCGTGCCGCTGCAGATGATGCCGTCGGGGTTCTCGCCGCCGTGGATCTGGGCCTGGTTCCCCTACGAGGATGGGACGCCCCTGGAGACCGAGCGCAACCTGGTTCAGCCCGTGGAGGAACAGCTGGCCACGATCTCGGGCCTGAAGTCGCTGGAGTCCACTGCGGCCGAGAACTACGCCAGTTTCAGCCTCCAGTTCCACCAGTCCATGGATCTCGACGAGGCCTACAACGCCGTGGTCGATCGGCTGGAGCGGACCCGGGCGGAGCTGCCCGAGGATGCGGACCAATACGGGGTCTACCGCTTCAACCCGGACGACGAGCCCATCCAGTGGATCGGGGTGTCTCTGCCCGAAGACCTGAAAGAGGACCCTCACGAGTTGATGACCACCCTGGTCCAGAAGAGGCTGGAACGGGTCGAAGGGGTGGGGAAGATCGAGGTCTACGGGACCGATCCCAAGCGCCTCTTCATCGACTTTGACCGGGATGCGGTCTTCGCCCACGGGGTGAACCTCTACGAGGTCCTCCCCCGGCTGGCCCAGGACAATTTCCAGCTCTCGTCGGGGCGGCTGACGGAGCGGGGACAGCGCTTCTACGTCAGGTCCATGGGCCGCTATGCGGACCTGGAGCAGCTTCAGGCCACCCAACTCAAACCGGGTGTGCGGTTGTCCGATGTCGCCGAGGTGGGCTTTCGGAGGGAACTCTCGGCGAGCATCAACCACATCGATGGCCAGGCCGGGCGGTTCGTCGCGGTCTACAAGGAGTCCTCGGCGAACACGGTCCAGGTGTCCTGGGACACCCGGGAGGCCTTTGAGGAGCTGGTGAAACACCCCCGTACCGGGGCGATGAGCGGGGCCTTCCTGTTTGACCAGGGCAAGCTGATCACCGACAGCATCGAGAATCTCGTCGTCACCGCCATCCAGGGCGGGGCCTTCGCGGTGGTGATCCTGTTCCTGTTCCTGCGCGAGGTCCGGATGACGCTGTTGATCGCAGCCTGCATTCCGTTCTCGCTCCTGCTCACGGTGACCACCATCCACTACACCGGTGGCTCGGTGAACCTGCTGTCGCTTCTCGGGCTGATGATCGCGGTGGGGATGGTCGTGGACAACGCGATCGTGGTCGTGGAGACGATCTACCGAAGACGACAGAGGGGGGCCTCGCCACGAGAAGCTGCCATCCAGGGCACCGGCGAGGTCAACCTGGCCATCACCCTGTCCACGATGACGACGATGGTGGTCTTCCTGCCGGTCATCCTGATGAGCGACGACGCGATGTTCTCGTTCTTCTTTGGAGCGATGGGCTTCCCGGTGGTCTTCGCGTTGGGGGCGAGCCTCCTGGCGGCCCTGTTGTTCACCCCGCTGGGGACACTGTTGCTGCCCAGGCAGAACCTGGCCGAGGACCCCAAGATCCTCCGCTGGATGACCCGGCACTACCGGCGCCTTTTGAGCCGTGTGCTGGCACGACCCCTGGATGCCTTCATCACCCTGGCGTCCGTGATTCTCGTGACCGTCCTGATCCCCGGGGGAGCGGTCTCCTGCAGCGATGAATCCGAGGAGCACCTGAACGACTTCACGGTGGGGTTCGAGGTGCCGGCCAGCTTCAACTACTACGAGCGCCTGGCTGTCGTGGAGGCCTTCGAAGGGCTGATCGATGACCACCGCGAGGAGTGGGCTGTCGAGATTCACCGGGCCCGAATGCATGCCGGCAGCAATCGGGGCTACCTCAATGTGCGCCTGGACGAGGACACCGAGAGCGGTCTGCCACGGGACAAGGTCATCGAGGAAGTCGAACGCCTGTTGCCGGAAAAGGCCGGGGTTCGAAGCTGGATCGGCTGGGGAGAAGGACGGTCACGGGATCGCAGCACCGCGATCTCGCTCCAACTGGAGGGGCTGGAGTCCGAGGTCCTGCTGGGGTTGGCGGAGCAGATGCTGGTGCGACTGCGGCAGCAGCCCGCCTTTCTCAATGCCGAGCACAACGTGGAGTCGTCGGGCAACGAGGAGTTGAGACTCTCCGTGGACCGGGAGGCGATCACCCGTCACGGGCTGTCCGCGTCCACGGTGGGAAGGACCCTGGCCTTTGCGATGCGGGGCCAGCAGTTGCCCGACTTCTACGAGGGGTCCCGTCCGGTCGATGTCTATGCCCGTTTCCGTGTCGAGGACCGCGCGGACTTTGACCGGTTGATGGACTTTCCCCTGTGGAGCCCCTTCTCCGGGGAGTCTGTGCCCATTCGGGCCGTCACCGAACAGACCGTGGCCAAGGGTTTTGGCAACATTCACCGAAGCGACCGCAAGACCGGCCTGACGCTGAGTGTGCAGCTGGCCCCGGATGTGGAGATGGACGACGCCTGGGCCGCGGCGGCCAATGCCCTGGACGGGATGGCCTTCCCCCGAGGCTATGGCTGGACCCAGGGTCGGGAGTGGGAGCAGCAGGAGGAGAATGACCGGGCTCGGAACCTGGCCCTGACCCTGTCCATCATCCTGGTGTTCCTGATCATGGGGGTGCTGCTGGAGAGCTTCCTGCTGCCCATGGCCATCCTGACGACCATCCCCATGGCTCTGTTGGGGGTCTGGTGGATGCTCTACGTGACCGGCACCGCCCTGGACTCGATGGCGGGGGTGGGACTGGTGATCCTCATCGGGGTGGTGGTCAACAACGGCATCGTGCTCCTGGACCTGGTGACCCAGCTGCGTCGGGAGGGAATGGAACGGACCGAGGCCCTGCTCACCGCGGGCGAACGACGTCTTCGGCCGATCCTGATGACGGCCCTGACGACGATCTGTGGGCTGTTGCCCATGGCCGTGGGGGACCGGACCTTCATCGGGATCCCCTATGCGCCCCTGGGCCAGGTGGTGGCTGGTGGACTGGCCACGGCCACCGTCCTGACGCTGTTCGTTCTGCCCTACCTCTACGCCCTGTTGGATGACCTGCGAAGTGCGTCCTGGCGAGCCCTGGTGTTCGCGTGGCCCCGCAGCAGGACAGAGGCTTCGGCGGGCAAGTAGTCCCCGGTCCCACGGCCGCTCGGATCGGGCGCTCGGCGTGGGTCTGGAATAGAGGGTTCTCACGGCGACTCCGCCGGAGGTACTCCATGCTCTATTGCCGTGGCCGAGGACGCTACAGTACTCAGTACCGCGAGCTCTTCAGCGTGTTGATTCCACCTCGTGGACCGGCGAACAACGTCCAGGGTGAGTTGTTGCGCGGCATCACTCGGCTGGCGAGGGAGTGCTACGACAACGGCAACGTGAACTGGCACGAGGACTCCAAGGACTTCCAGCCCCACGTGGACCTGCTTCGGCTCTGCCTCCTGGACCTGTCGGTCTTCGGGGTCTGGGGTGTGCAGCAGATCGCGTCGGACCTGGACACCATCCAGGCCATTGGCGATGGCCAGAGGGAATTCGACTTTCCGGAGGAAGAGGACCCCTACGATCGGGTGACTGATCGGGTGGTCGAGTGGTGCAATCGCTACCTGCAGCCCCTGGATCTGCCCCAGGGCTACGCACCCCGAAGCTGACCGCTCATGGGCAGGTTTCTTCGGGGAATGCATGGAGAGGAGAAGGCGTCGTGAAGGGGTTGATTGGACGGATTGGCGGGGCGATTTCTCGCCTGTTTTGCGCCGAGGGGGGCGACGATTCCAGTCCTCCTGGGATGGGCAGCCTCCAGGGCGAGGAGGTCGACGCCGAGTGGGAAGAGGCGGACACCGAGATTCCAACCACCCGGGCTCCCGCCGTGGCGGCCGAGCCTGCTCCGGCGACTGAGCAGGTCGCGTCGGACCCGGCAGCCGAGCCTGTTGAGGAGGAGTCAGTGCCGGAACTCGAGCTTGACCTCGACATGGGCCTGCCCCTGGATGGGGACGAGATCGGGTCCGGGATCACGGCCCTGGTGGTCGATGGCATGGATCACCTGGTCACCAGCTGGCGCCATGCCATCCAGGTCGCGGCCAGGCTGCACCTGGAAGCCCGGGG
Organism: uncultured Enterobacterales bacterium; assembly: GCA_964567625.1. GTDB lineage: Bacteria > Myxococcota_A > UBA796 > UBA796 > CAJQPC01 > CAYFPX01. The sequence goes on from CAZMNK010000032.1 coordinate 5,811, forward strand.
AACATTGCCGGAGACCGGGTACACCGCCCGTCAGCGGAGCCCCTACGCCTACAAGGGCGAGGCTGCCAAGAAGTCCTTTGATGCCATTGGCGACGACTGGTTCATGAAGACCCGGTTCAATCCGCGGCTCTCGGCCACAGTGACCTTGCACTTGTTGTCTGGGGCGGGCCACGACCAGGCCAGTTGCGGGTACCGGGCGGACTAGTTCGCCGCGCTCGACACGCCCCGGACGGGGGCATTCGTCTGATCCGAAGCGCCGTTACTCAACCCCCAACAGCGCGGGATCCATGGGGTTCAGGGTGGCGCCGACGATGACGTGCTGGGCGATGTCCTCGTTGACATCCTGGGGATAGGGCCGACCCCAACTGTCCCACACCACCACGTCGCCATTGGTCACCTGCAGGGCATAGGCCGCTCCCGCCTCGAAGTGTTCCCAGGTCCCCTGGGTCCGTTCAAAGCCCAACTGCATGGTGAAGGCCCGGTCGTTGTACCGGTCGGCCCAGTCCAGAGGACTCTCGTGGTCCCGTCCCAGTTGCGAGAGAAGGTCCACCGTGGGTGGGCGATATCCCAGGGTCCAGTACAGGCCCTCCAGGACCGTGGTGGGGGTGGTTGCGACCCACTGCTCACGATCGAAGTCTCGGCAGGTGCTGTCGACCAACTCCAGGGTAAAGCCCCAGGCCGCGTACTGGTCCTCTTCCAGGATGGTCCAGCCCTGGATCTCCACGGCGCCGGACCAGTAGCACTCCGGCTCCGGCTGGCTGTGGTCGGTGAATCGCAGGATGGCAAAGGCCGGTACAGCCCCGGAGTTCCCTGAGTGGTAGCGGAAGTCGATCAGCCGTTCGCCGTCGTAGAAGCCCCAGAGCTCCAGGGTCCAGGAGTCCGGGCGAAAGAAATTGGAAGACCCGTTCTGAGGGAAATCGTCTTCGCTCTCGGGCAGCGCAGAGTCCTCGTCCCAGCTGTCCGTCACGGGCAGCCCGTTGTTCCACCAACAGGCGGACAGGCCCACGGTAATAAACGGGGCAAGAAGAACCGCGCGAGACATGACAGAAGGGTAGCTGGAGAATCCCCAGGTGGGGTAAAAGGCGTCCGTGTTCACGATTTAGCTTCAAGGGAGGGGGCTTTTCGGTGAAGGGATTGCGAACACGTGGTTTGATCCGGCTCCGGAGGGATCCCATGGCCGCAGTTCTGCTTCTCCTGATCGCCTGTGGGGGCGACGACACGACGACCAGTGACTCGGGCACGACTGTCAGCGATGACACCGCCGTCACCGCTGTGGGCAACACGCCGCCCACCTGTGGCATCACGTCGCCGGAAGACGGCACTTTTGGCGAGGACGGCGAGGCCCTGACGGTGCTGGGCACCGTGTCAGATGCGGAACAGAGCGTCTCCACCCTGATGGTCACCTGGGAGAGCGACAAGGACGGCTTCCTGGCGCTGACTGTTCCCACCAGCGATGGCGAGGTGGCCCTGGTCGTCGACGATCTCAGTCCCAACGGCCACGTGGTCACGCTGCTGGTGACCGATGACGAGGAGGCGCTCTGCTCGGATTTTGTGCTCTACAGCGTGGGGAGTGCCCCCTCTGCGTCGATCGACGAGCCTTCCGATGGAGCCACCCTGGAACAGGGCGAAGTGGTCTCTTTCAGCGGCGAGGTGGGTGATGACGCCACGGACGAGCTGGACCTGGGGGTTTCCTGGTCCAGTGACGTGGATGGAGAGCTGGACACCACCGGTGCCAGCTCCAGTGGAAAGGTGGGGTTCTCCACCGGGGAATTGAGCCCGGGTGCCCACACGATCACCTTGACTGTGACCGATGGGGATGGTCTCTACGCCGTGGATAGCATCACGCTCACCGTGAACGGGGTGCCGTCGGCGCCAGGGATCTCCCTGAGTCCCGCCGATCCGGACACCACCGACGACCTGGTCGTCTCCATCGACACGCCGAGCGTCGACCCGGACAATGACCCGGTGGAGTACGACTACGCCTGGGCCCTGTTCGGGGCCGCCAGCAGCGCCAGCACCGACGCACGCCTGGTGTCGGACAGCACCACCCGGGGGGATGTCTGGACTGTGACCGTCACCCCGGATGACGGCGCCGGAGTCGGCGAGGCCGCAGAGGCCACCGTCACCATTGGAAATGCGCCTCCGAGCCTGACCGGGGCGGCGATCTCTCCGAGTCCGGCCAGTGCCGACGATGTCCTGACCTGTGCTGGCAGTGGCTTCAGCGATCCGGATGGAGACAGTGAGCAGTCCACCTGTGCCTGGTCCGTGGATGGCATCACCATCGGCACCAGTTGCACCCAGATCGGTGGTTTCGGGGGCGACGACACCGTCGTCTGCGAGGTCACCCCCCATGACGGCACCGACGGAGGCACCCCTGTCACTGCCATGGCCGCCATTGGCAACACCGCGCCCTCGGTCGTGGTGGCGACCATCACCCCCGATCCCGCGACGGTCAGCGACACGCTGACCTGCGGCTGGTCCGGCTACCTGGACCCGGATGGGGACGCGGACGAGTCCTTTGTCTCCTGGACCGTGAACGGCACCTCGGCGGGCAGTGGAACCAGCCTGGCCAGTGGTTTTGTGGGGACGGACGAGGTGGGCTGTACCGTGACCCCCTTCGATGGGGCCAGCACCGGAGAGGTGGTCAGCACCTCGATCACCATCACCAACTCCCTGCCCGGCCTGGACTCGGCCACCATCACGCCGAATCCCGCCACTGCGGCCGACGGCCTGACCTGTCTCACCAGTGGCTTCAGCGACGCCGATGGCCACAGCGACGAGTCGACCCTGTCCTGGACGGTGAACGGCACCGAGGTCGGGACATCCGCCTCCCTGTCGGAGGGCTACGTCGGCGGGGACGTGGTCTCCTGCACGGTGACCCCCCATGACGGACACGACGCCGGGGCCAGCGTCAACGACACCCTGACCATCGAGAACTCCACGCCGGCGGTCTCCGACCTGTCGATCACCCCGAATCCCGCGGTCAGTGGAGACATCCTGGCCTGCAACTGGACCTGGTCAGACCTGGACGGCGACACGGACCAGAGCAGCGTGGACTGGTTCCTGAACAGCTCCCTGGTCGGCACTGGCGCCACCCTGGCGACCACCCTGGTTCGGGGAGATGTCGCCATGTGCACGGTCACCCCCGACGATGGCGAGGAACTCGGCACGGACCTCAGCGCCAGCCTGACGATCAGCAACACCGCCCCCACCGTCACCACCGTCCAGATTCTCCCCGCCAACCCGACCCTGGGAAGCAGCCTGACCTGCCTCTGGTCCGGCTTCAGCGACCCCGATGGAGACAGTGATGCCTCCACGGTGTCGTGGACCGTCAATGGCGTGAGTGCGGGCACCGGCACCGAGCTCTCCGGGGGAGGTGTCGGGGGGGACGAGATCACCTGCACCGTGATTCCCTCCGACGGCACGGACACGGGCATCGCCGTCAGCGAGACGGTGACCATCGAGAACACCCTGCCGGTGCTCGGCTCGGTGACCGTGAGCCCGTCGGACCCCGACGCCGGGGACACCCTGACCTGCACTCCTGGGACGACCACCGACGCCGATGGCACCACGAGCTTCACCTATGGCTACGCCTGGGAGGTGAACGGGGTGGATGTCTCCGAGTCCGGCACGACCCTGATCGAGGCCTTTGTGCGGGATGACAGCGTGACCTGTACCGTGACCCCGAACGATGGGCTCGATGACGGGGACCCGGTGACCTCGGACGCGGTCCTGGTGGTCAATGGCCTTCCAGAGGCCCAGGTCGCCCTGAGTCCGACCGCCCCGGGGACCGAGGAGACCCTGACCGCCGAAGTCTCCACGAGCGACGTGGATGGAGACGGTGTCAGCGTGAGCTATGTGTGGTCGGTCGACGGGGTCGAGGTCTCTGGCGAGACCGACGCAACCCTGGATGGGGCCCTGTACTTCGACAAGGATCAGACGGTCCAGGTCACCGTGACCCCGAACGATGGCCTCGACACGGGCGAGGTGGCCAGCAGTGCCGTGAGCGTGGCCAACACGCCGCCCTATGCCCCCTCCGTGCAGATCGCTCCCGACGATCCGGCGGCGGGCAGCGAGAACCTGGTCTGTGAGATCACCGAGGAGAGCGTGGACCTGGACGGGGATGCGGTCAGCTACACCGCCTCCTGGACGGTCGACGGGGATGTGTGGACAGGCACCACGGTGACCACGAGCTGGACCGACGACACCGTTCCTGGCACCGAGACCGTCGAGGACGAGGTCTGGGAATGCACGATGACGCCGGAGGATGGCGACGATGACGGCGACCAGGGAACCGATGACGTGACCATCACTCCGGGCGGTTGCACGGACTTCCCCACCAGCTTCGACAGCCCGGATGGGCACTTCAGCTATTGCAACACCCAGGGTGCCTGGATGGCCGATCCCCTGGAGACCCTCGGCAGTGGACTGGTCTGGTCGATGTGTGGCTACGACAGCACCAACACGATGTACGAGTACAGCTCCCTGTCGGCGTTCTCATCCGGATCCACGAGCCGGTCGATCAGCCTGCCCTCGGACTGGCATGGCACCGGCGCAGTGGTCTGGGACGGCTACGTCTACTACAACCGCGCCAACAGCCAGGAGGTGGTCAAGGTCAACCTGACCTCCGCCTCGACCGAGGCCACCCTGACCCTGTCGGATGCGGGCGACACCAACGACTGCGCCTGGCAGTGGGGTGGCTACAGCGACATCGACTTCGAGATCGACGAGCTGGGACTGTGGATCGTCTGGGGGGACCATTCCAACAGTTGTCAGATCATGCTGACCCGGGTGGACGAGGATCTGAATGAACTGGCGACCTACAACACCGGCGCGGGCAGTCGCGGCAGCTACGGCAATGCCTTCATGGTCGACGGGGTGTTGTACGTGACCGAGAGCTACAGCTCTTCCACAACCACCATCAACTTTGCCTACGACACCTGCACGGAGACCTCCTGGAACCCCGGGATCACCTGGTACAACACCTGGGGCTACAACTCGATGGTGACCTACAACCCCAACGACCAGCTCATCTACAGTTGGGACAGCAGCGTGATCAACACGATGGACGTGAACTTCTGAGGCCCGGTCCTGGTTCCCGCTGATCGCGACATCGACGTCACGATTCGTCTCATCGGGAAAAAAGGGAATGTAGACCCGTGGCTGTCTGGAGTACGGTGGCATGGCACTTGCTTAGGGTTGGGACCATCTGATTCCCTCCAGGAGTTCCACATGCGATCTGCTTTCCCCTCAATCCTCGCCCTGTCAGGGCTGGCCCTCGCGGCTGGCACGGGCTGCAACTTCATCAGTGCTTCCCTGCAAGGCGCTGACATTGCTGCCGGGCTGCTCTTGGGAAACCTGGGCGGCGGTGAGTACGTCTACGATGCAGGCACCTCGGTCGTCTGCCTGGGCACCGATGCCGACGTTGAAGAGAGCGAGACCTATGCCTTCTCCGGCCAGGTCATCGTGGTCGATGGGCAGCCCGAAGCCGGCTGGGACAACCAGGTCTCCTGCTGGACCGAGCCGTCCCAGGTCCTGGTGGTCCAGGACGACAACGGCGACATCTGGCGGGTCGGCTACGCCTGGCTCGAGGAAGACTGGGACAGCACCCCCTGGGTCGAGGCCACCCGCGGCGACCAGGTCAACGTGTTCCTGCGCCAGGACATGGCCCTGGACAGCGATGCTGCTGGATTTACCGTGAGCGACGAGGAAGGACACCTGGTGTACGCCCTGGAGTCCGGGGTGAACGGCCAGGGTCTCCAGGATGGAGACGTCGAGGACCTCTCCATCACCCATGGCGCCGATGTGAGCACCAGCCAGGGAAGCTGCGGTACCCGCAATGACATGCGGATCGAGTTCACCTCGGGCACCGATCGCCTGGCGCTTGGACCGGGCGGTGACGCCGAAATGGAAGTCGATGGCGACTACATGGTCACCTGCAACATCGATAGCTTTGCCTGGGCCGACACCAGTGATTGCGATGAGCCGAGCGAAGTCTCCTGGGTGATGTTCTAGTCGTCTCGACGCCGCCTGAGGGCCACGAGCCCCAGGAGGAGCATTCCCCCCGACACGCCGGCCGGTGAGGTTGCACAGTGACCGCACCGGCTGTTGTCGTCTCCGGAGTCAGCGGGACCCCCGGTGTCCGTTCCGGAGTCAGCCCCCGTGTCGATTTGGCCGGTGTCCACAAGCTCCCCCTCGACCAGCCGAAGCCGCTGGTCTGCCCGGACATCGTGGAGGACCTCCACCGCCCCTCCAGGCCAGAAAACCTGGAGGCTGTCGACCCGGGTGGCATTGCCCAGGCCCAGGGTCTCCACGGGCCAGCCAATCGAGGCATACGAGGTGCCGCCCGTGACCTCCAACAACTGTGTGACCTCGCCGATCCGGGCCTCGATCCGGGCACCGATGGCCATGGGGTGGAGCGCTGAGCCGACCAGCTCCAGCTGAAGCCAGTGGTGGCCTGTCTGCTGGTCGTTTCGGTACAGGAAGTAGCTGGGTCCCTCCCGCTTGCCATCGGAGTGTTCGTTCTCACCCCCCAGGCCGCCGGTCAGCACGTCGATGTCGCCGTCGTTGTCGAAGTCGGCCCAGGCCAGGCCGAACTGGGCCGAGGTCTCGTCGCCTTCGATGGGAATCACCTCCCGCTCGAAGGAGAAGGTCTTGTCTCCCCGGTTCCAGTAGAAGCTGTTCTCGAACTGGGTGTTCACCGCCCAGAGGTCTGGCCAGGTGTCCAGGTCGAAGTCCTCAAAAGCGACGCCCCAGGACACCTTGGGCTCGAAGTTGGGCTCTCCCAGGTTCGCCTTGGCGATCTCGATGAACGTCCGGTCGCCCAGGTTTTCGTAGAACCTGTTGTCGTTGGTGTTGGACAGGAAGAAGTCCAGGTCCTGGTCATGGTCGAAGTCGGCCACAGCGATTCCCATGCCGAAGATCGCTGGCCGATGCCACGGGTCGCGGGACAGGGGAGCCAGCTTGCCGTTCTCCCCGAGTCCGTTGTTCCAGTAGATCCCATCCGGCTCGAGGTAGGAACCCCAGTCGTTGCTCGAGTACAGGTCCAGCCAACCATCCCCGTCCAGATCCGTCATCGCGACGCCGAGGGTACAGCCATCGTTGTCCCCATGCGGGGCGGGCGCCACGTCCACCCAGTGGCCTGGGGAGTCCTGGAGGTAGAGGCTGTTGCCCACACAGGTGTCTTCCTCGAAGGTGTTCGGGTCGGGAAGGCCGAGGAACAGCGCCATGGACCGGGTGTGGTTGCCCACGTAGATGTCGAGATCGCCATCCTGGTCAATGTCCCCAAAGGCGGCATGGTGGGTCGGCCATCCCGCCTCTTCGAGGCCGGTCTCGGTGCTGCTGCTGAAGGTGCCATTGCCCTGGTTCATGAGCAGGCGGCTGCCCTGGTTTCCCAGCAGCAACAGGTCGGGCCAGCCGTCTCCGTCCACGTCCGCTGCCACCGCGCCGATCCAGTTCAGGTTCAAGTCATTGGTGCCAGATCCCTCGGTCATGTCGGAGAAGGTCCAGTCGCCATTGTTGCGAAAGAGCAGACAATCACCGGCCTTTCGGGCCATGAAGATGTCGAACCAGCCGTCCTGGTCGTAGTCCAGGATGGCAATGCCTCCGCCGTGGGCACTGCTCTCGTCGCTGTTGGGGTTCTCCAGGGCCTCCAGCCCGGAGCCCGCTGTCATGTCCGTGAAGGTGAAGGGAGGCTCGCCAGTGGCCGCCCGTGCAGGCGGGGCAGTGAGGGCCAGGGCCAGCGATGCGACAGCGTGCATGGGGATCGTGAGGGTCGGCGATGCCGTCGATTTGGTTCCTTTCAGGAGTGTCAAGGTATCCGCTCAGGGCACGCATGCGCTACAATTGCAGGGTCTGTGACCCCGTGGGATGTCTTTGGGAATGCTCGTTGCCCTGTGCTGGGTAATGGCCCGAATCCCGACGGTGTCCTAGAGCAGAGGCGCTATCCTGGAGGCGATCTGGAGGTCCCTTGGGCGACGTGTTGACCGAACTGCTGGAGATCCTTCAGCTGGAACGCATTGAGGAGAACCTCTTTCGAGGTCAAAGCCAGGACCTGGGCTGGGGGCGACTCTACGGTGGCCAGGCCCTGGGCCAGGCCCTGTCGGCCGCAGCCCAGACCGTGCCCGGGGACCGGCCGGTTCACTCCGTGCACGCCTACTTCCTGCGCCAGGGGGATCCGTCTCGTCCCATTGTGTACACCGTCGACCCCATTCGAGATGGGCGGAGCTTCACCACGCGCAGGGTGGTGGCCATCCAGGCCGGTCGGGCGATCTTCAACCTTTCGGCCTCGTTCCAGGTGGAAGAGGTGGGTCTCGATCACTCGGACGAGATGCCCGATGTGGCGCCTCCGGATGCCTTGAAGAATGAGCAGGAACTGGGCCGGCAGTACCTGGACGAACTGCCGGAGGCGGTCCTCTCCCAGATCCCAGATGCAATGAAGGAGCGGGCGATCAGCCCCAGACCCATCGAGATCCGCCCGGTTCGACCCTCCAACCCGGTCTTCCCGGAGGTCGGCCCCCCTGTGCGCCAGGTCTGGTTTCGATCCTGTGGTTCTCTGGACGGGGTCGAGGATGCGGTGCACCGCTACCTGCTGGCCTATGCCAGTGACTTCCATTTCCTGCTCACCAGCATGCAACCCCACGGGGTGAGCTGGCTGACCCCAGGGATGCAGGTCGCCAGTCTGGACCACGCGATGTGGTTTCACCGGCCCTTTCGGATGGACCAGTGGTTGCTGTACGACATCCGTAGCCCTTGTGCCAGCGGCTCACGAGGACTGGTGGAGGGCCGCTTCTTTACCCAGGAGGGCACCCTGGTGGCCTCGGCAGTCCAGCAGGGACTCATTCGGGATCGCCGGGGCTGACAGCGCCCCCTGGGGTCAGCTCAGCTTCCTGGCCTGGCGAGCCCGGGCCAGGTCCCGTTCTACTTCCGCTGCGGCGACGGCCTCCTTGCGGAGACGTTGAACCTGGTTCTGGATCGGGTCGGCCTGTGCAGGAGGAGGCGACTCTTCCCGGGCCAGGTCCAGCCGAAGGGCGTGGATCTGGTGGACCAGGGTTCTCTGTCGGGCCAGGATGCGGGATGCTGCAGCCGAAGCATCCGTCCACGCATCCAGGCGGGCACGGATGGCCTGGACCTCGGCCCGGTAGATCTCGGCCGTGGCAGCGTCTTGTTCCCGTTCCACCTGGCCTGTCGCCTGGTCCAGCGCCTCCTGAAGCCGGCTGCCTGCTTCCGGGTCTGCGGCCTCTGCCATGCGCTCCAGGGCATCCTGCAGGGCCTGCGCCCCTTCGCCCAGGGCCGCGATGTCCACCCGGTCACCGCCGACCTGGGCCAGCTCGGTCAGCGCTTGCTCGGTCTCTCCCAGAAATCCATCCGCAGGCTGAAGCTCCCCTGCCGAGGGCTGGGAAACCGGCACAGCCTCTGTCTGGGACTCCTCTGAGGCCTCCCAGAAGGAGCGAATTGCGGGCAGGGCCCGGAGGGCGTGTCCAGCGAGTCCGAGCATCCAGAAGACGGACCAACTGGGCACACTTCCCTGTTGCAGGGTCAGGTACCCGATGACCCCCAGGAATGCCCCCAGGTGCCAGAAGAAGCCATGGCGGGCCCTGGCCTGGGCTGCCCCCCGTGCACTTCCCTGGAAGGGCACGGTCTCGGCGAAGACCGGCCAGTCGTGTAGAGGGCGCCACCCGGTTTCACTCTGGGGGTGGGCGAGCTCCAGTCCGGACAGGTCTCCCTTGGCCAGGCGCCGGCGGAGCTTGTCTTCGCTGATCTCCTGGACCGAACTGCCGTCTTGGAGGAACCACTGTTCCATGGTGGTCCCCTATTCGCTGCCGCAAGGATGGCCCAGGGCCTCCTCGTCGGCGGTGATCTGCAGACCCAGGGTCTCCGTGGCCGCGCGGCCATCCCAATCGGAGGCGATCAGGGTCAGGCTGACCGTGCGTTCGCACAGGGTCTCGGCAAGGTTCCGGTCCTCGTGTCCGGGGATCTGCCGCACGTCCAGGCTCTCGTAGCGCACCCAGGTCTCTCCGCAGCAGCTTCCGTCCTCGATGGGGTAGAGGGCGGTGGTCAAGGTCTCGTCCTGGAGCGTACTGCCAGTCTCCATGTCCTGGAGAATCACCTGGAGCGTGACGATGTCCCGGGTCTGGCAGACCTGGGGAAAGATCTGCAATCCCCAGCCGTACTGGGGGGAGTAGGACAGGGGCAGTCCTCCCCCTTCTTCAAGGTCCTTGGGCTGGCTCTCCCCTCCCCGAATCTGCAGGGTTGCTCTCGTCGTGCAGCATTCCGGCGCGATGGTCCCGTCCCCGGCGGTGTCTGCTGGAGGGCAGGGGAGCCCGGTGTCGGTCTCCGAGGTGGTGCCTTGAGAGTCCCCGGAGGATGAGCCGCCTGTCTCCGAGAGGGGGTTGCCGCCGGCACAGGCGAACCAGGTTGTCAGGAGCAGGGTGTACACGTTCACAGACTAATGAATCGCCACAGGGGCTACGAGGATCAGGACGAGTGAGGCTTCAACTGCTCCCCGGCCAGTCTCAGCCAGTCCAGGAGGTCCTTGGTGGGATTGACCAGTTGAGCACCCGCCAATTTCGCGCCGCGTTCCTCCGGATCCTGGCGCACATTGCAGACCTGGATGTCGGCCCTCAAAGTAAGCATGTCAGGTGCAGAGAGCTGGACGCTGAGCTCGGCTCCCCGGGTCAGCATCAGTCGCCGGGGACGGTAGCGAAAGGACAGCCCCTGACGGGAGACGTCGACGATGGGCAGGTCCAGCTTTCGATTCTTGTCTTCAAGTTCGATGCGCACGCCTCCTTCCAGGCCCAGGGACTCCCTGTGGTCTCCCCGCCCGTCCTGGATCTGGACCGCGACAGGAAAAAGGAAGAACAGGCGCCTGTCCGGAGAGACCTCGACGAGGGTGGTGTAGAAGGCGATCTTCTGGTGGCCGTCGCTGAGGGTCATGTGGACCGCCGTACCGATGGCCAGGGTCTCGGGAATCTCCCCGTGGGGAACCATGGGCAGGCGCAGGTCGCCATCTGCGGGTCCCAGGCTCCCCTGGATGCGAACGCCCAGGGGAGCCTTGACTCGTGTGTCCCAACCGCCCTCTGGGGCGTGGAGGAGTCGCGCTTCAATGGCGACCTGGCTCGATAGGGGGACCTGCATTCTCTGACCTCGTCAGCTTCTTTCCTGGAGAACGGATGGACGACCCCTCCGGATGAGCTTCCTGGCGAGGGAGCGTGGGAGTCCAGCGGTCCTGGGCGTCAAGTCGGCGATGGAAGGGGAGAGTACCTCCCTGGAGGGTACCTGGAGCGGGGGCAATTTTCTGCCCTCTGGCCAGCGTCTTGGTGGTGGCGTTGGGTGTTAGCAGAGCCTTGATGGCGATTCCCTTTGGCCCCTTTGAGTTGGATCAACAGATCGGTGCTGGCGGCATGGGTGAGGTGTGGTCCGGCCAGCACAGCGCCACCGGTACTCCTGTAGCGGTCAAGGTCCTGCGGCAGTCGTTGCGAGGCCACAGCAAGCTGATCACCGCCTTCCGGAACGAGGTACGCCAGGTCGCCAAGCTGGAGCACCCGGGCATCGTGATGGTGCTCGATTATGGCGCGGTCAGTTCCGAGACCGAACAGGCCAGCGGTGGCGAGTTGATGGCCGGGAGCCCCTTTCTGGCGATGGAGTACGCCAGTGCCGGCGCTCTGGACCAGGCCCTGGAGAGGGTCAGCTGGTCGGCCCTTCGCACGATCATGTTGTCCATGCTGGAGGCCCTGGCCCACGCCCATGCCCGAGGAGTCCTGCACCGGGACATCAAGCCGGCCAACGTGCTGCTGGCGGGTATCGACGACTTTCGGCCGGGCATCAAGCTCACCGACTTCGGCATCGCCCAGGCGGTCCGGGATCCACTGGAAGAAGATGAGATGCAGGGATTCGGCACCCCGGAGTACATGGCCCCGGAGCAGGTCCTGGGAGAATGGCGGGATCAGGGCCCCTGGACCGATCTCTACGCGGTTGGCGCGGTGGCCTGGCAGCTCTGTACCGGTTCCGTGATCTATGAGAGCGAGGATCCCATCGGAACCGCCCGGGCCCAGGTCCGAGAGCCCCTGCCCAGGTTGGAGCCAGTGATCCCGGTTCCTCCGGGCTTCGATTCCTGGCTTCGCCGTCTGCTGGAGAAGGACCCCAGGAACCGCTTTCGCTTTGCGGCGGATGCCGCGTGGGCCCTTCGAGGTCTGGGACGACTTGGTGACTCCGGCCGGGTGTCGCCCGTGCTCCCGTCTTCCGTGTCCCGAGAAACCTGGCTGTTGGAGGGGGAGGAAGAGGACGAAGAGGAGCCGCTCACCACCGGTTCTACTGACAAGAAAACGGTTTTCTCGTCTGTACCGCCCATCATCGAGAACTGGCGGTACCCGGAGGGGGAGATGAAGTCTCCGAACCTCCAGGGGGCCGGCCTGGGTCTGTTCGGGTTGCGCCACGTGACCCTGGTGGGACGGACAAGGCTCCGGGACCGGATCTGGCGGAGTCTGCGGAATACCGGGCGAACCGGCCGGCCCCGGGCGGTGGTGCTTCGGGGCCCTGCAGGCATTGGCAAGACGCGCCTGGCCTGGTGGGCCGCCGAGCGTGCCCACGAAGTGGGTGCTGCCCATGTGCTGTGGGCGGCCCACAGCCCTCTTCCTGGCCTGGGTCACGGAATCTCCCGGATGCTGGCCCGGCACTTGCGTTGCGTGGGACTGAGCACCGATGGTCTTCGTCGGCGGATTGCGGAACAGGCCGGTGAACCCGGGGTGGAGGGTCTCGACGACGACGTTTCCCTGGTCAACTGGTTGCTCTCCGGTCCCGGCGCCGATCCGGGGGGTACGGGCGCCGTGCCCCTGCAGCCCCGAGAGCGGTACGCGCTGTTGGTCCGTTTCCTGGAAGATCTTGCCCGGGACCGCCCGGTCGTGCTGTTGCTCGATGACGTTCAGTGGGGAGCGGACACCCTGGGGTTTGTGGCCCACCTGCTGGACCAGGACCGGACTCGACGTCTTCCGATCCTGGTGCTCCTTGCCGCGCGCGAGGAGGCGCTTGCCTCCCGGCTGGTGGAGTCTCGGCTGCTGGCCCGCCTGGAGGAGCGGCGTGCTGTCCGGACGATGACAGTGGAACCCCTGGGGTTGAAGGAGCGCCGCAAGCTGGTTCAGCGCCTGTTGGCCCTGGACAAGGACCTTGTTCGGGAGTTGGACCACCGGACTGCGGGCAACCCACTCTTTGCCATCGAACTGGTCAAGGACTGGGTGCGTCGGGAGGTTCTGGAGTTGGGCCCTCATGGCTTCCGTCTCCGCAAGGGGGAAGAGGCACCCCTGCCCGATGACATCCACGTGGTCTGGAAGAGCTGGATGACCCAGGTCCTGGAGTACCAGCCCCCCGAGGCGCAAGATGGCCTGGAGGTGGCCGCTGCACTGGGTCTTCACGTGGACCAGGAGGAGTGGGAGGAGGCCTGTCGGGAGCTGGGGGGACCGGCCCCCGAGTTCTTGCTCGACGCACTCCAGGCGATGCACCTGGCTGAGCCCCGAGAGGCGGGCTGGGCCTTTGTTCACGAGATGCTGCGGGAGAGCATCGAGCGAGAGGCCCGGGAGGCGGGTCGCTGGGAGCGGGTAAGCCAGGCCTGCGCCAGCATGCTCCAGGGCCGTCGCACCGGACGTGGAAACGTGGCAAGGCTTGGCCACCACCTGTTGGAGGCCGGTCAGCCGGAGTCTGCTCTGGAGCCGTTGATTCTGGGGGTTCGAGAAGGGGTGCTGGCGGGGGACTATCCGTCGGCCCAGGCTCAGCTAAAGCGCCACGAGCGAACGCTTCGGAGGCTGCGCCTGCCGCCGGAGGACCCCAACTGGGGGGCCAACCTGGTCGAACAGGTGCGCATCCGCATCGGGCGGGGAGAGCTCGGTTCGGGAGAGGAACTGGCGGTTCGGGGTGTCGAACAGGCCCGTCGGCATGGCTGGTCGCTGATTCTCTGTCGCTGCCTTCGGTACCTGGGCATGCTGGCCGAGAAGCGCGGGGACCTGCAACGGGCCGAGGGGGAGTTCCTGGCTGCCCTGAGCCTGGCTCGTGAGAACGACTACCGGGAGGAAGAGGCGGCCTGCCTGGAACATCGCGGTTCCATTCGGCGCACAGTGGGCGACTTGGATGGAAGCCTGAAGTACCTGGACCTGGCGCGGAAGATCTACGAGGACCGTGGAGACGATCACGGCCTGGCCAACTGCCTCAAGGAGCTGGGAGGCACGCTGGTGGTGCTCGGCGAGTCCTCCCAGGCTGCTGAGTTCCTGGAGCAGTCTGCAGGCCTCTACCGCCAGGCAGGCCACCTGACCGGGCAGGGGGAGTGCCTCAACAACCTGGCAGAGGTTCATCGGAAGATGGGAGACCTGGCGGCGGCCGAGGAGACCTATCGCCAGGCCCTTGACCTGTTGGAGCGCTCCGAAGCGGCGGCGCAGATCTATCCCCAGTGCAACCTGGGCCTGGTGCTTGTGCTGCGCCAGAAGCCCCTGGAGGCCCGAGGGGTACTTCGTGCGGCCCTCAAGGAAGCCCAGGCCCAGGACCGAGGTGTGCTCCAGGCCTGGTTGCACGCGGTGTTGACCTGGCCCCTGGCAGAGCTTCAGGCCTGGAAGGCCTTCGAGCGCCATCTGCGGGAGGCTCGGGCTGGCATCGCACGAACCGGCCTTGTCGACCCGGACCTGGCCATGGTCCTGGCAGAGGCCTCCAGGGCCTGCGCCCAGGCCGGCAAGACCGAGGGCGCCAGGCGAGCGGAGGCACTGGCCCAGGCCCAGGCCCGGGCGCTGGAGCGGGACTGAGCGCCCTCGGTCTTGCCGCCTCGGGTGCTGACCGGCCCTGGTTGGAATCGGTCCGAGTCGTCGCTGGTCAGTAGCTGGGGGTCCACAGCCGAGGCTCAAAGGCGTCCCACAGGTCGTCGACCAGCACTTCGGCGTCCTCGAGGATGAAGAACGACTGGTCGGCGTGGGCCTCGGTGTAGGCCCCGCTCAGGCCGGTGACAGTCAGGGCCGGGAGCGTGGCGGTGATCAGTCGTCCCTGGTTGTTCTGGCGGATGGTCTCCGTGAAGTAGATCCGGCCGTCGGTGGACAGCTCCACGCCGCGCGGGTGTGTGATGTCTCCCAGGCTCTCGGGAAGCACGCCATCGCCCAGGTAGGTGGGACGTGTGACCAGGTCCGGCAAGGAAGCCACGCCGACGCTCCCGAGGCCGGCGTCATCGTTGGCATCGACGCCGATGCTGTGGGCGTAGACCATGACCCAGGTGCCGGCCACCTTGTGCATCACGGGACTGTGGGGCATGCCAAGGGTGCCGGTCTCCGGGTAGACCCAGACCTGCTCTGGTGACGTCGGATCGCTGATGTCCCACAACACGATCTGGCCGTCGATCGCGGTGCTGCTGCCCCCACTCAGGTCGTTGCCCTTGTTGCTCATCAGCAGGTAGGCGCTGCCGTTCACCTGGATGAGCTCCAGGCCGTTTGGCAGGGTGTAGGACCAGTCGGCGTGGCTGTCATCCAGGGTTTCATGTACCGACCCGTCCAGGGGATCGAGCCACAGGATGCGGCTGTCAGCGGTCTCGGCCACGATCACTCCCAGACCGCTGGGGTCGGTGATCACATCGTGGGGAAAGGCGTAGTCCTGAAGCTCCCAGTCGGGAACCAGGTCCCCACCCTCGGCCTTCAGTCGAAGGAACCCTCCCTCCCCCTTTTTTGCGGAATAGGCTGCCAGCAGGCCGTCCCCATCGACCTGGATCCCTTCGGGCGAGCAGTTCTGGTCGCAGCCCTCCGCGATCTCCTGCCAGACCCACCGTGTCTCCAGGGCACCGTCCAGGGTCCGCTTCTCGATGCCCTCTTTGGTGGTAATGACCAGGTGGGTAGCCCCGGAAATGGTGTCGTTGGCCGAGTCCTGGAGGGAAGAGGTGTCTCCCCCGGTGCAGGCGAGCAGGAGCAGAAGAGGGGGCATGGGGAGTCCTCGAAGGGGGAGCCCAGGGGAACTTGGGGCGAGGGGTCGGTTGTGGTAACCAACTGTCTCGGACCTCCCGCCAGGCACATCTCCTCCTGTGTACCCGGCGAGAGGCAGGTTTTACGGGATTGTGGTACTCCGGAGGACATGTGCCGCGGATACCGGACAATACCTCTCGTGCTGCTGGGCCTGTCCTGGGTTGGCTGCACAGAAGGAGGTACGGGGACTGACACGGGGCTTTTGGGCCTTGCCGGGCCCTGCGAGAACGAGGGGTGGGGGCAGGTCTTGAGCCCCCAGGACGCCGTGCATGTGCGGGCAGACGGGGATGACGAGACAGGGGACGGGAGCCTGGAGGCGCCATTTGCGACCCTTGACGCTGCGCTCGCAGCCAGTCGGATCGTGGAACCCGCCTCTCCCATCGCCATCGGGCCCGGGCGCTTTGACGCCACCCTGTCTCTCTCCGATGACAGCGGTGAGGGGGTCTCGGACGATGGGCTGTCCCTGGAGGGCTGTGGGCCGTCGGAGACCACCCTGGCCGGGGACCAGGCCAACGCGGTGGTGCTGGCGGTGGACATCCAGGACCTTCGCATTGCCGGCCTGCGAATCGAGGATGGACGTCGTGCCCTCTGGTTCCGGGCGGGCAGCATCGTGGCGATCCAGGACGTCGAGGTACAGTCCAGCCAGCGCCTGGGCATCGTGGTGGAGGGCAGCAGCACCCTGGTGGACATGAACGAGGTCTATGTGCGCGACACCGTTCCCGAGAACCTGAGTTCCGGGGGTTCGATGGGCTACGGGGTGAGCGTTGACGGGGGAGCCCTGACCATGCGTGGCGGCGGGGTCTATGGCAGCACCGGGGTGGGAATCCTGGCGGCCTTTGCCTCCCTGGAGTTGGAGGACGTCACTGTCTCGGGCACCCGCGCGATTGTCGACGGTTCCCTGGGCCGTGGCGTGCAGCTCCAGGAACTCTCGTTGGGGGTGATCTCCGGGGGGACGATCTCCGAGAACCTGGATGCCGGGCTCTTTGTCTCCCGGGCAGTCGATCTCCAGGTGGACGGACTCCATGTCGAACAGGTCGCCGCAGGGGTGGTGCCCGGTTCCGCACAGACCACGGGAGATGGCATCGTCCTGACGGCAGGAGTCGATGGCAGCGGCAGTCCGGCTGACTTCACAGCGTTCCTGCGCAACGTTGTCATCGACGGCACCGATCGGGCGGCGGTCCTGCTGGATGGCGTGACCGCCGAGGTCACCGACCACACACACCTCAACAACGGCCTGGTGGTCGAGGGTTCCTCGACCTTTACCCAGCAGGGCGCCCAGGTGTCCGGGAACGTGGGCACGGAGGACCTGGCGGACAATGCCGGGCTCCTGTTGAACCACGAACTCGTCGAGCTCGACACCTACCTGGACTGAGATGTCGGTGGTCCTCCATCTGCTGTGGGCTTGTTCTGGTGGAGGCCTGGACACCGGCGTCACTTGCGCTGACGGTGAATTGTTGGATGGGGCCCAGTGCGTCCCTGAAGCCTGCGGGACGGGGACCTGGGGAGACCTGGAAGCTGATGTCTGGGTGGACGGCGATGCTGAAGAAGGGGGGGATGGGAGCCAGGAAGCGCCCTTCCGGACCCTGGCCGAGGCCCTGGCCGAGGACACCCGGGTGGGCGTGGCGGCAGGGACCTATGGGGAGTTCCTGGACCTGGATGATGACCTGGATGACCTGGAGATTCTCGGCCGCTGTCGCGAGCTGGTGGTTCTGGATGCGAGTGAGCTGGATGACATGCCAGGGGTGGTGGCTGATGGACGGATCTCCACCCGGTGGACGCTCTCTTCCTTGACCCTGGTCGGGGGCTTCCCAGGCATGTTGGTCTACGACGGCCGGATCACCCTTCGGGATGTCGACATTCTGCGTCCTCGGCTGTTGGGCATTCTGGCCTACGGGGGCGGTGCCTACCTGGCCCTGGAGGACGTCGCGCTGCGGGACGTCCAGGAGGAGGACTACGGGGGTCAGGGGACCTTTGGCACGGGCATCGATCTCCAGGGTGGGCCCGAGTTGAAGGCCACAGGGCTGGAGATCTCCTCGGCCTACGGAACCGGGCTTCTCCTGCTCGACGAGGGGACCCAGGTGGAACTGACCGACGTCCTTGTGAGCGGAACCCGTCCCGACGAGAATGGCGTTGGCTATGGCCTGCAGGTCACCGGGGGTGTGCAATTCACGGCCACGGGCCTGGTGGTGGAGGACAGTGCTGGCGCGGGCATGCTGGTGAGCCAGGACTCTGTGGTCGTTGTGGAGGACCTGATCATCCGCGGTACCACGAGCCATGGCCAGGCCGACTCGAGTGGCCTTGCGCTGCAGCTCGGGGGTAGTGTCAGCGTGAAGACGGCGAGCTTTACGGACAACGCAGACACTTCCATTTCTGTCATCGATGAGGGCAGCGTCCTGGAGTTGTCGGATGGGGTGCTTTCGGGTGGAGAGGGCATGCAGGTCCAGTGGGGCGGACAGGCGATTCTGGATGGCGTCCACTTCCAGGACTTCGTCGGCCGGGGGATCTCGGTTCTGGCGGGCTTCCTGGAAGCCACGGACCTGACCCTCTCACGGACAGCAGAGGTGGCTCTGTTGGCGGCCTATGAGGGCACGGTCGTCTCCCTCGAGGGGGTGCTGATCGAAGACATGTCCACCCTTCTCGATGGTGAGACCGGGATTGGACTCGAGGTCGTACAGGGCGCCGTGATGTCGGCGAAGGACCTGGTGATCCGAAACAGCCGTGGCGTCGCCATCCTGGCCAGCAGTGAAGGGCAGCTTGACCTGGAGGACTTCGAGATTGTCGAGACCCATCCCAAGACCAGCGGGCGCTTCGGACGGGGCCTGATCATCCAGGAAGGAGCCGTGGTCTCGATCAGGGACGGGGTGATCACCGACTGTCGAGAAGCCGGGATCTTTGGAAGCTCGGGAGCAAGCATTGACATCGACTCGGTGGTCGTCGAGCGCACGGGTCGGAGCGGGGCCATCGCCGCCGGTGTGGGCGTCATGCTGCAACTGTCTTCGGAGATCCGGGCTCGGGACCTGGAGGTTCGGGAGACGCAGGGACCGGGGCTGTACGTGGACCAGTCGGTGATGACCTGCAGCAATTGTCGGCTCAACGAGAACAGCTTCGCCGGTGCAGGGGTGCGATCCGGAACCCTCTACCTCCAGGGGGGAGAGGTCCTTGGAAATGTCCCTGATGCCGGTTTGGGCGGAGGCGTCGGGGTGTTTGCCTCTTCCCCCATGGGCCCCCCGAAGGTCGTGCTCGGAGGCACCACCATTGCCGATCATGCCTACGGATCCGTCTACCTCGATGGACAGGGGAACTACGTCCTGAACCAGGCGGACCTGGAGGGAGGAGATGGCTGGGAGCTGGTCGAGGGGCGCCCTCTGCATGGTGATGCGGTCCTGGCTACCGGAGGTGTGGGGGCCTGGGACCTGGAGACGGGACTCCTGGTGGTGAAGAGCACCTTGCGGGACAGCGCGGGCGCCGGGGTCTTCCTGGATGGCGCCAGCGCTCTGTTGATCGACAACACCTGGATCGACAACGCTGTCGACCTGGTCCAACAGTCCTGCAACGACGAGGTCGGAGAGGTGGTTGGGGCCGAAGATGCCCCCACTTCGGACATCTGTCCGAGCCCCAGTCGGCTGTGGGTGCCCCTGGAATTTGAGCTGCACCTGAGCGATGGGGAGGCCTCGACGTTCTGACGGCACACCTCGCCTCGCGGTACCCTCCTGGTCCCCCGTGAAGGGATCGTCGCCCGATGCTGTTGAGCGCCCTGCTGGTTTTCACCGCCGCTGCCACTCCCCTGGACTACGAAGAGGCTCTGGCCGAAGCGCTGGTGGCCAACTCGGCGGTGCTCGGTGCTGCAGCCGATATCGCCAGCGCCGAGGGGGCCCTCATCGCCGCCCGTGGTGTCTGGGACCCCATCCTGACCGCCAACCTGGGCACCAGCCTGGATCGAAGGGAGGACCTGTTTCAGGGGGCCCTGGTCACCAGTGATCGCATCGCTCGGTTGTGGAGCCTTGGGGTTTCCCAGACCTTGCCCAGTGGAACGGGGTGGTCCCTGGACTGGTCCAATAACAACGCGTTCTACAACTACGACTTCGACCTGCTGGGTCAGAACGTGGTCCAGGAGGGAGCAGAGTACAGCTCGATCCTGACCCTGGGTGTTTCACAGCAGTTGTTGCGTGGTGTGCGCCTGAACCACAACCTCTACGCCGTGGACGTGGCTCGGCGGGGGCTGGCCCAGGCCGAGGTCTCAGAACGTGCGGCCCGGCAGCAGGTGCTCTCCGACACGGCAACGACCTACTGGGACCTGGTCCAGGCCACGAATGCCAGGGACACGGCCAGCCAGGCGCTGGATGTGGCCCGGGAGGAAGCCCGGATCGTCCAGGCCCAGGTCGATGCCGGCAACATGGCCCAGGTCGAGCGTACTCGTGTCGCCGCGGCGGTTGCCCGGACTGAACTCGCCCTGATCGAGGCCGACCATGCAGCGGCCCTGGCGGGAGATGCCCTGGCGGTGTTGTTGGGGCGTGACCCCGGAGAGCCCCTGGAGCCGACCACTCCTCCCGGAGAGGTGCCTGCGATCGAATTGGACATCGAGGGGGCCATCGCAGAAGCCATGGCCAACAACCCCGGTCTGCATGCCCTGGAGTTGTCCGTCCAGGGCGCCGAGGCCGCGCTGGGTTTCAGCGCCCACGCCCGACTTCCGGGCCTGGCATTGAACGGCTCCGCGGGACTGCAGGGCTATGAGCTGGATTCCGGGTACGGCACGGCGGTCAAGGAGCTGGCGGGGGCCTCGTTGCCCCAACTCTATATCGGCGCGACCTATACCCAGGCCCTGGGCAATCGAGCCGCACGGGGGGACATCGACACCCAGGCCGCCCAGCTTCGCAAGGCCGAGCAGTCCCTGGTGGCGGAGCAACGATCGGTGGCCCAGGCAGTGGCCGCCCAGGTGCGGACCTTGGAGTCGGCCCGTCGCCAGGTCGAGCTGGCCGTGCTGAACCTGGACCTGGCCGAGCAGACCCTTGCGGCGGAGAAGGCTCTTCAGACCGCAGGACGGGCCATCCAGAAAGACGTCTTGGAGGCCCAGAGAGTCCGCGACGAGGCTGAGGTCGAGGTGGTCGCCGCCCGGACGGAGTTTCGCAAGGCCTGGGTTCGACTCCAGGCCCTGCAGGGCGCCTTGTGACTCTGGCGCTCGCACTGGTGGTCGCACCGGTGCTGGCGAATGGCCAGACCACCCACATCTGGATCACCCGACACGCCCTGGAACATCTCCCGGAAGGCGAGTTGCGGACCTTGTTGACCCGGAAGGACCTGGAGACGCCGCTGATCAACGGCGCCATGTTTCCGGACGGGGGCTATGCGACCGGTCATGAGTACGGGGAAGAGGCCCACTGGTTCGAGTTCCAGAGCCGGTATCGGGACTGGATTCGAGACAGCTACGCACCCGACCCCTGGAGTGATGAGGCCGGATGGCACGTGGCCTTCCTGATGGGCATGGTGAGCCATGGCATGGCAGACCAGGCCTTTGATGCCATGTACTTTGACTGGTCACGGATCTACGACGCCGAGTATGGCTGGGCGGAAGGCATCAGCTTTGACGAGGCCAGCGACGTGTTGTGGGCAGCGCTGACCGGTCCGCAGGAGGTGCCCTCCCGGGAGTTGCCCGGCGAGATCTTCGTGCAGCTCTTTGCTGAACACGGGGTCGAGGTGGATGAGCAGACGCTGGAAGATGGGCAGACGCTCCTGGGGGCCGCGATCGACCTGGTTGGCCTGATGTCGGAAGAACCTGACATCGTCCGCGGGTACCAGGAGGCCTTTCCCTGGGGCGGTGCACACCTGCTCGACGGCTATGCCGGGAGCCCGCCCTGTGAGGGCCGGATCGTGGCCGGTGCCTGGCAGGAGTGGTGGGACCAACTTCACGGCAGGGTGACCCCGTTGGCGATCATCGGCCTGGCGCCCGGGGATGGTCACCGTGGCCTTGCCCGGGAGATGTCTTCGCCCGAGGCCAGGCTCCAGGTGGTCTTTTCCCGGGGGGTCACCGAGGCGGCGGTCCGGGCCGGGGTGACCGTCCTCGACCCGGCCGGTGAGGTGTTGCCCACCTCTGTGTGGGTGACCTATGGCGATGGTCGCAATGTCGCGCACCTGGCTCCCACCGAGGACTGGCCCATGGACGCGGATCTCACGGTGGTCGCCGAGGCTTCCCTGTCCGCGGTGGATGGGACGCAACTGGAGCAGTCCTTCCAGTGGGTCGTGTCCACGCTTCCACCTCCCGGCACGGCCGTGGCTCCCGAGGGCTGCGGGTGCGCCCACGGTGCGCCTCCAGGAGGATCGATGCCGTGGATCTTTTTCGCTATGGGGTGGCGGCGAAGGGTCTGATCGGTGTCGGGAGCCGTCGTCCGCTTTGCTTCTTGCGCTTCAGGGAGCGAGAATCGGGCTCGATCTCTCGTCACGGGATAACAAGCGGTGGGGCCTTTGGTGGTCCTGTGCAATCAACCAGGCAGATCCCCACGAGTCCCAAGGCATAAAGCCCGCAGAAATCAGGGATGAGCCAATGTCCGAAAATGCCGTAAGGCAGCGGGCATCCAATAGGAAAGAAGAGCAAGAAATGTCAAGCAAGGTGTTCGTGGGCGGCCTGGCCTGGGCCACGACCGACGAGACGCTCCGCACTCATTTTGAGTCAGCGGGCGAAGTTACTGAGGCAAAGGTCATCCTTGATCGTGAAACGGGTCGTTCCCGAGGCTTTGGCTTCGTGACCTTTGCGGCCGATGAAACGGCTGCAGGGGCTCTGGAGAGCCTGAATGGTTCCACCCTGGACGACCGGACCATCCGCGTCGATCACGCGACCGAGCGTCGTGGTGGCGGCGGCGGCGGCGGTGGTCGTGGCGGCGGCGGCGGTGGTCGTGGCGGCGGCGGCTACGGCGGCGGCGGCGGGGGTCGTGGCGGCGGCGGTGGCGGCTACGGCGGCGGCGGTGGCGGCTACGGCGGCGGCGGCGGTGGTCGTGGCGGCGGCGGCGGCGGTCGTGGTGGTCGTGGCGGCGGCGGCGGCTACGGCGGCGGCGGCGGCGACCGCTGGTAACAGCGGCCTTCAGCCCGGACAGAATTGGACCTCCGGAGGTGTTTTATCCTCCGGAGTCGTCCGTCATTGGGGCAACCCCCATCAGGTAGCGGTCGGAGGATCTTGCAGTCGCAGGGCTCTGCCTACCCAGGCCACGGAACCCAGGGGGAGAGTTTGCAGGCTCCGGTCCGGTAGCCGGAGATGGATGAGGCAGCGGTTGTCCCCCCCGATGACAGCATGGTCAAAGTGGGCCCCCTCGAAAGTGGGCCCCCTCGGGAATTCGGGCAGCCAGGTCTGCCAGGGCATCCTCGAGGAAGCTCAGGCTCCGGCGGTCCAGGTAGGCTGCTGCGCGTTCCGTCCCCAGGACCTGAGCGGCCTCGGGGCCGGACAGGAACAGGCCTCGGAATTCCTCGATATCGGCCTCCAGAGCTGCATGGACCGCGGCGTGACCCAGCTCATTGGGGCTGATCGGGGTGCGCCGATTTGGACGGTGGACACGGGTGGCGACCTTTCGGCGTTCCTCGCTGCGGGCCAGCAGCCAGAGCAGCAACAGGGCAGCCAGGCCCAGGTACTTGGGGGTGCTCTTGTCCTTTCGGGGATTCCAGCGTTTCCGGGGAGGAGGAGGCCGGGCCCCTGTGGTGGTCGGGTCGCCTGGCGTGGATGCGGTGGTGGTGGTCGCCTCGGAAACCGCCGCCTCTTCGGTCTCCAGGTCAGTGGGTGAGGCCACGGCAGGCTCCTGCGCCATGGCCGTGGGCATCAGGAGCAGGGCGAACACAATGATCTGGGCCGCAAAAGCCCGGAATGGCAGCCGGAAGGAGACGTTCATCCTGCGAGGATCATACGGTCTTGGGTGCTCGGAGTACGGCGGCGAAGAAGCCGTCTGTCCCGTGGTGGTGGGGTGTCATGGTCAGCACCGGATCCCGGCCCAGGTCCCTGGCCTCGGTGTTGTCGATCAACTCGATGATGGGAATCGGCTCCCAGCTGGGGTGGGCCGCCAGGAAACGGTCTACCACCCCCTGGTTCTCGGCACGCCAGAGCGAGCAGGTGGCGTAGATCAGGTGGCCTCCAGGAGCCACGAGGTCGGCATAGCGTTCGAGCAGCCGGACCTGCAGGTCTGGCAGGGCCAGTGCAGTCGCTTCGTCCCATCGCCATCGAAGGCCAGGATGTCGTCTCAGGGTGCCTGAGCCGGAGCAAGGAGCATCCACGAGCACTCGGGCCGCTGTACCCGCCTGGAGGGGTACCGGTCCCTCGGGCTGGATGGGAAGAGTGCGGATCTTCAGTCCTTCTCGACGCGCCCGCTTTCGAGCCTCGACCAGGGCATGCTTCCTGATGTCCATGGCGATGACCTGGACCTGTGGAGGGGCAGTCGCAGCGATCGCCAGGGCCTTGCCTCCCGCTCCGGCACAGGCATCCACGACCTGGCTATGGGGGTCGGGAGCCACCAGGCTGGCCACAACCTGGCTGGCCTCGTCCTGGAGGCTCACCAGGCCATCGCGCCAGCAGGGCTGGCTGGGCAGGTGAACGCGGCCCTGGATGACGATGGACAGGGGGCTCCAACGACCCGCAGTGGCCTGGATCCCCGATGCGTGCAGTGCCTCGAGGACGGTCTTGCGGGTGGTTCGGTGAGCGGCGACGCGAAGGACCACTGGCGCTCGGCTGTCCTGGGCCAGGACCTCGGCCAGGGCCTGCTCCAGGTCTCGGTCCTCCAACAGGCCACGGGCAAGCCAGTCCGGCAGGGAGCCCACGGTGGCCAGCCACTCCCAGGGTTCCCGGTCCTTCCCCCAGGGCTCCAGGACGGTCCCGGGATCCTCACAGCCGCGGAGCCAGGCGGATGGCACGGGGGCCTCGTCTCCCGGCAGTCGACGGACCAGGACCTGCCAGGCCCACCACAGGGCTTCAGGGGCCTGTTCGCCCTGCCAACCCCCGGCGGCAAGCAGGGTCTGGAGCAGTCTCCGTCGGCGCAGGATCCCGTACAGGGTGTCCGCGACCCAGGGCCGGTCCTTGGATCCCAGTCGTCGATCCTTCCGCAGACCTTGGGCGATCCGCTGCTCGGCAAGATCCGGACGCTCCAGGACCCACGCCAGGAGGGAAATGCCCGCCCCGTGCCGCAGGTGTCCGGGCATCGCCCTCGGGTCGGGAGGGTCGGCGGGAGCCGGAAGGGCGTCGGTGACGATCCGGGCGGAGGCCATTGGGTCCAGGGACCTGTGTTCAGGAGAGGGGGGTGTAGTGGATCTCTATTTCGGGGGTCGAGGCCTCCAGGGTGAGCACACGGACACACCAGCCCGAGCCCTCCCGTCGCAACTCGACCCGGGGGCCGGAACCTCGGGGAACCCAGTGGACCCCCTGTCCGTCGTCGGTGGGCAGGACCGTGTGCACCTCCACGACGCCGTCCTCCTGGAAGTGGTGGACCTGGAGGTCCCCACTGAGGGGATCTCGGCCGTACAGGCACAGGTCCTCGTGAACGGACAGACCCTGAGCGTCCACCAGGGTCTCCCGGGCCATCAGCCAGCAGCCCTGGACCATCATGGTCACCTCGACACAACCCTGGACGGGTGTGTGGTGGGCGTGTCCGGAGACCTTCCATCGCCCCACCAGGCCTGTGAGCACATCGAGCAATGCCACCTCCGTCGCGCAGGATAGGACGGAGCAATGCGGTGGATCCTGGTGGCCCTGGTGGTGGTGATGGCCTCGGTGGCACTCGCGGCCGATCCGGACGCCCGTGGTTGGCTGCCTGGAGCCCCTGCCGCCCGAACAGCCGAGGCGCTCACGCCGTCGACACCGATGGTTGTGGAGCTGCCGGAGCCTGTGGCCCGGGCGGTGACCGCCCCGACCTTTTTGTTCTACTTCGCGCCGGAGTGCCCCCATTGCCAGCAGGCCATCGCCGAGGTGATTGCCCTGTCTCGGGAACTGGGTGACCGGCTCTCCTTCCTGGCCGTCTCTTCAGGGGGTTCCACCCCAGATGCCATGGAGGCCTTTCGACTGGCCTACCAGGTGCCCTTTCCGGTGATTTACGACACGGATCGGGACTTCGCCCGGGTCGTCGGCGCCCGTTCTACGCCCATGGTGCTGCTCATCACCCCGACCCAGGAGGGTTTCGAGGTACGGGATGCCTACATGCCCTGGTTTCGCGGGGCGGGTGCGGTGTTCAAGATGCGCCTGGACCCGAGCCAGCCTTTTGGAGCATTTCTGCCGGGGGTCTTCCAGGGTGAGCAGGTGTGCGCCCAGTGCCATGCCCTCGAGAGTCGAAGTCTCCAGTTGACCCACCACGCCCTCGCCTACCGCACGCTCTACACCCGAGACAGGGCCCGGGATCTCCAGTGTGTCGGCTGTCATGTCACCGGGCTCGGAGACGCCACCGGGTTCCAGGTGGGGGATCATGCCTCTCCTTTTGTCGATGTCACCTGCGAGGCCTGTCACTCGGCAGGGGGGCCACACGATGGCGAGAGGGTCGATGCGCGAGACAGTTGTGTGACCTGTCACGACGCCAAGCACAGCATTGCGTTTGAGGTCGAGAAGGGACTGCCTCACATTGATCACTTCCTTGCGGACCACCTGGACGAGGAGAGCCTGAAGGCTCGATGGCTGGCTCTGCGTGACGGCGAGGCACCTCGTCCCCTGCTCGCCTTTCCGGAAGGTGAACACGTGGGGTCCGGGGCCTGTCGCAGCTGTCACGCCGCCGAGTACAAGAGCTGGAAGCGATCGCCTCACCGCAAGGCGATGGGAAGCCTGGGAGCCGGTGAGGCCGATGAGGTGGACTGCGTACGCTGCCACGCCAGTCCGGTGGCCTCGGGTCCGGAGCCCCAGGAACTTTCGGGATTTCTTCGTGCGGAAGGGGTGGGGTGTGAGAGCTGCCACGGGCCGGGCCAGGCTCACCTGGACGACCCGGGCAAGGACACCATCCTTGGCCTGGGTGAGAGCTGTGCAGAGTGCGTGATCGAGGAGGTGTGCACCACCTGCCACACGAGCTCATGGGACCCTGGGTGGGAACTCCGCCAGCGCCTTGATGCCACCCGTCACTGAAGGCAGTTTCATGTCAGACAAATACGATGTCGTCCCGCTCAAGGCCCCCCGCCTGACCGGGGTGGTCCTGAAGTTCCTGGTGGGCCTGGCAGAGTGCGATCTCTGGGGTCGACTGCTTCGCACCGAGATGAAGAAGACCGCAGGCATTCAGCGGTTTCGTGAGACTCCTTGTGAGGCATCGCCCATTGTCGAACCCCTGCCCCAGGCCCCAGGCTCGGGTGGCTCCGGGGCGGTGGACGTGGCGTCTGTGGCTGCCCTCGCGCAAGGAGGAAAGGGCTTCCGCTTCGAGACGGTGGCTGATTTCCACCAGGCCTACCGGGAAGGAAGCCTGACACCGCTGGAGGTGGCCCAGCGGGTGTCGGCGGCGATTGCGGCTTCCGAGGCGCTTCCCCAGCCCCTTCGGGCCTTTATCGCCCGGGATCCGGCTGACCTCCAGGCCCAGGCCGAGGCCTCTGCGGCCCGGTGGGCGTCCGGGGTGCCCCTGGGACCACTGGACGGTGTGCCGGTTGCCATCAAGGATGAGTTGGACCAGGTGCCCTACCCGACCACGGTGGGAACCCGTTTCATGGGGACGGCCCCGGTCACCACCGATGCCACGGTCGTGGGACGCCTGAGGGCCGCTGGCGCTCTGCTGATCGGCAAGGCGAACATGCACGAGGTGGGGATCGGGGTGACGGGCCTGAATCCGCACCATGGGGCCGCCCGCAACCCCTACGATCCCTCCCGGATCACCGGGGGCTCCTCCAGTGGATCCGCGGTGGCCGTCGCGGCCGGTTTCTGTCCTGTGAGTGTGGGTGCGGACGGTGGGGGTTCGGTCCGGACACCGGCCTCGCTGTGTGGCGTGGTGGGCCTCAAGGCGACCTGGGGCCGGATTTCGGAACAGGGCGCTGCGCCCCTGTGCTGGCATGTGGCCCACGTGGGCCCCCTGGGGGCGACAGTGGCGGATGCTGCCGCCGCCTATGCGGTGATGGCGGGTCCGGATCCCCTGGACTCCTGGTCGCTCAAGCAGCCTGCTGTGCACCTGGACCGGCTGGATGACCGGGACCTGAGTGGTCTGACCCTCGGGGTGTACCGGCCCTGGTTCGAGGATGCCGAGCCCGGCGTCGTGGCCGCCTGTGATCAGGGCGTGGCCGCACTGGAGGCCGCAGGGGCACAGGTTCGAAGCATCGTCATCCCGGAACTGTCCAACATGCGGGTGGCCCACCTGGTCACCATTGCCTCGGAGATGGTGGCCTCTCAGCTGCCCTTCGATGCTCGCCACCGAAAGGACTATGGGCTGGACGTGCGGATGAACTTCGCCCTGGCCAGGGACTTTTCGGCTGCGGACTATGTCCATGCCCGACGCCACCGGAACCGGTTTACCCAGGCCATGCTGGCCCAGATGGCCCAGGTCGATGTGATCGTCACGCCGACCAATGGTTGTACGGCGCCGCCACTTCGGAACGATGCTCTGCCGGATGGTGAGTCGGACCTGGAGACCCTGGACCGGATCATGCGTTTCGTGACCCTGGCGAACCTGGTGGGCTTCCCGGCCCTGAGTGTGCCCTGCGGCACCGATGAACAGGGGCTTCCCGTGGGGCTTCAGTTGATGGGACGTCCCTGGGAGGAGGCACTCCTGTTCCGCCTGGGGCGGGTTGTCGAGGCTGCAGCCACCCGGCTTGCCCCTCAAGTTCACTGGCGCCAGGTGGGCGGCGAGCCCCCGAGCCTTCGCGCTTGAGTTTCCTGTCGCGGTGCCCTCAGAGACCGGCGCGGGTCGCCGCAGCCCGCCAGGGGGAGGGGTCCCACCCGCGCACCAGCCGCGCCGAGGTGACGGCCGCCAGGTACTCGGGCGTGGGTGGCTCCTCGGGGGTGTCCTCGGGCAGGAGGTAGGTCCAGCTCAGTTGATCCTCCACCGTGACCTGGACCCGTCGATAGAAGTCCGGGTGCCCTTCGATCCGGTCCAGGGTGTCCCAGTGCGCCCTCGTCAGGCGGTAGAGGACCCCTTGCACGGCGCTGCCGGGCTGAGGATGCAGGGTGCCGACCCCACCGCGCCACATCCGGGATCGCCCCGCGAAAGCGAAACACCACCCTCTCAGCCAGGGTGTCCCGAGCTCCTTGTGTGCGGGGCAGCGCTGCTCGAACCGGATGGGATCGACGTTGGAGCCGTAGGCAAAATAGGGCAGGTCGTCGAACATCGGTG
Source organism: uncultured Enterobacterales bacterium (assembly GCA_964567625.1). Lineage (GTDB taxonomy): Bacteria > Myxococcota_A > UBA796 > UBA796 > CAJQPC01 > CAYFPX01. Next base: position 35,020 of record CAZMNK010000032.1, read on the forward strand.
CCCAGGGTAGCCTGCATGCCGGGAGGGATTCCATGACCCCAGCACTGGCCCTTGTGGCCTGGCTTGCCTGCACCGGTGAGGTGGAGGACACGGCTCTGCCGGAGATCTGCCATGAGCCCGCGTCCTATGACGGAGGCTCCTGGTTCACGGACACCACGGAAGAATGGGGGTTGGAAGGGATCACAGGGTCCCGAATGAGCTCGGCCGACCTGGATGGGGATGGCTACCCGGATCTCGTGGTGAGCGAGGGCAACTTCCACAAGCGGGACGCCTATGACGACGACCCGGATACCCCTCGCTATCGCTGGTTGCTGATGAACCGTGCCGGCCCCAACGGGTCCCGTGTCTTCGAGGATGTGAGCAGCCAGAGTGGTCTCTTTGACACCCGGGACGGCCAGGGTGGCCATTCCGCCAGCATCCATGTCTTTGGCGACGTGGACAACGACGGTGACCTCGACGCGGCTGCGGGGGTCTTTGTGGACCAGAACAACATCGCCAACGATCCGGGTGATCGCAGTGAGATCTACCTGAACCAGGGCGACGGGACCTTTGCGCTTGGGCCACGGGGAGACCTGGACATCGACATCGGGTATTCCACGTCGGGCCTGTCTTGGACCGATGGGGACCTCGATGGCAACCTGGACCTGTGGGTGGTCGGTTGGTACGAGACCTACGGCTACCTCTATGCGGAGCAGGATCGCCTGATGCGGGGCGATGGGTCCGGTGGAATGGTCGATGTGACCGAGGACGTGGGCCTGAAGATGGAACGGGGGGGCGCAAGCAGCCTGGACCCCTGGCTGGAGGGGACTGCCACACGCCCGGGCTACGGGGCGACGGTCTGCGATCTGGATGGCGACGGGGGAGGAGAACTACTGGCCACCAACTACGGTCGTGCCTGGAACCAGCAGTGGAAGAACGAGGGGGGGCAGTTCACCGAAATGGGCCAGGCCAGCGGTTTTGCGGGGGATGCCAACCTGGACTACTCCGACAACCAGTTCTACCGCTGCTACTGCGAGTACAAGGGTCCCTGTGATCCGGATCCCGGTGCAGCCAGCCTTGCCGACTGCGAGACCTACGCCGACTACTGGCAGGCTGGGTGGGACGATCAACCGGCCCGGCTGAATGGAAACAGCTTCACCACTGCCTGTGGAGACGTGGACGCCGATGGGGACCTGGACCTGGTGACCGCCGAGATCGTGCACTGGCATGTCGGCAGCAACTCCGACCCCACCGAACTGCTCCTGAATGATGGCACCGGCTCTTTTGTCCGGCCGGGCAACGAGGCCTCAGGACTGACCCGGGATCACGAGAGCGCGGACTGGAACGAGGGCGACATCACCACGGCACTGTTCGACTTCGACAACGACGGCCGACAGGACATCTTCGTGGGTTCCTCGGACTACCCCGACACCCGGGTCCTGCTGTACCACCAGCAGGAGTCCGGCGCGTTCGAGGAGATTGCCGAGGCGGCGGACATTGGCTGGCCACTGCCCGCGGGTGTGACGGTGGCGGACTTTGATCGGGATGGTGATCTGGACGTGATTGTGGGCAGCTCCACGATGCGTGTGAACACCCACGAGGATCACCAGGTTCACCTGTTCGAGAACCAGGGAGGGGGGAACCACGCCCGTCTCCTGCTTCGGGGTCGGAGCGCCAACCGGTCGGGTATCGGGGCAGCGGTGACCGTGACGACCGGCACGGGAGCCCAGCTGTTCGAGGTCTCCGGGGGCTATGGCCATTTCGGCCTTCAGAACGACCTGGCGGTCCACGCAGGCCTGGCCGATGCGTGCACCTACGATGTGGAGGTTCGTTGGCCTGGGGGGGACATCTCCTCCTACACGGACCTGATGGCGAACCACGAGGTTGTGCTCGACCAGGACGGCTCCCATTCCTACAACCCGCTGTAGAAGGTCTTCCCTGGAGCGGTGAGGGGAGACTCCGCTGAAGCTCAGGGTTGGGTCGCCTCGGCCACCGAGGGAGGTGGGATCTGCCGGGGCTCCCCACCCCCGGTGCCATGCAGTTCGATCTCCGAGATGAGAATGGCCGGTACCGACCAGGCCATCGGCACGCCGCCCACGGGTCCGATCAGGTAGCGGGCAGGCCCGGGCTGGGCATCCATGACCCCCTCCCATTCACTCGGCGCACCGGCCGCCACGATGTCACGGAGCGCCCTGCGGTCCACCCCGTGGAAGCCGACGCTACGCACCGGTACTCGCTGGCCGTTCGAGGTCAAGAGGTAGGCCTCGTAGGGAGGTGTCAGGCCCGGGGGAGGGCCCTCGCCAGTAAAGCGCACCTCGAAGTCCTCGGTCATCGCCGGGGGCTCCAGACGCCGGACGACCAGGACCCGGTCCTGACCGGTCTGTCCGGCCAGCCGTAGGGCCTTCCGCTCCAGCTTGCGCTCGGAAACGGTCTTCTTCGGGACCACCGAGACATTGGTGGGAAGGGCTTCTCGGCGATCCCCTCCCCCCGCCCGGGCATGCCCGGTACTCGCCGTCGTGTCCTTTGCGGGTACCCGGGAGTGCAGAAGGCGTCGGACCACCCCATCCTCGATGAGGACGACCTGCTGGGGGACCACCCCCTCGTGGTCCAGGGTCATCTGGCCGGCGGCATTGGCTCCGGGGGTGTCGCTCACCGTCCAGCCGGGGGGAAGCAGACGTCTGCCCACCCGGGCCCGAGGATGGGCTTCGGGCTCGGGTCCAAAGGGGCCTCTTCCTTCTCGGGCTGGCGGCGTTCCCACGATCTCGGGGGCCACCAGCTGTCGAAAGACCTCCACGGCCGCTGGCCCCTCAAAGAGCACCGGCCCGAGCCAGTCTTCCAGCACCGGGGCTTCGGCCAGAGCACGAAGCCAGTCCCCCATCTCCTGAACCTCTCGGGTCATTTCTTCCAGGGGGGGAAGTTCGGAGACGCTGGAGGCTACCCACCATCGGCCATTGCGGACCCGGGAACCATCGTCGGTGCGGAGGACCGCCTCGATGCGCAGCACTGCATGGCCAGTGGGGCGCTCCAGGGAGGTGCCTTCCGAGGTCACCGTCACCCGGGTGCCCTGCCAATCCCTTCCTGCGGCAACGACCTCCTCAAAGACCGGGTCCTCGGACAGAAGCCCGCTCAGGTGGATGACCAGGTCCTCGATTCCCTGGGGGTCAAGGGTTCTGGGGGTGGCAGGCCCGGTCTGAAGAGCTTCGATGGGGGCCTGGGCAGGTCCCGGGAGTTCCTCTGGGGTCAATTCGGCTGACTTGCGGGAGAGGTGCTCCACCGCGTCCTTGTAGGCCTGGTCGGTGTGGAGCCAGATCTCCCGGCGCAGTGCCAGGACGTTGTCCTCGAGGGGGAGCCCGCCGACCACCACGCCATCGGGTTCCCCCATGGCGTCGAAATTCCCCGAGTCGAAGTCCGGGTCTCCACAGCGCACCTCGACGCGCAGCTGTCGGTGAGGTCCCAGGTCGCGGGACAGCACGGCGCCCGCCTCGGCGTAGACCGTGGCCACCTCGCCCTGTGTCACGTCGTAGGCGATCCAGTAGGGCGGAGGTTCTCCCGGGAGGGTCAGGAGGTCCATGGAACGGTCGAGCTCGGACTGGAGGGCTTCTCGCAGCGGGTCGACCCCTCCGTCTTCGTTGGCCATTGCCAGTCCCAGCCAGCACAAGAGGATCATGGGTGTGGCTCACTGGGGGGAGGCAGCAGAGGGGGGCGATCGTGCTGCTTTTCCTTTCGCTGGACCTCGATCTGGGAGATGAGCAGAGAAGGGCTCGAAGCGCTGACCGGGACCCAGCCGGACTCCGCACCACAGACCCCGTTGAAGACCTCCGTCTCTCCCCCGGCCATGATCACTCGGGAAAACGTGGTGATGGGTGTCCCGATCAGGTCTCCGCCCCGTACGAGCTCATCGGGTCGCCCATCCCCATAGATTCGCCACATGGCGACCGGACGAACATTGAAGCTGTTTGGAACCACTCGCCCGGTCAGGGTGAAGCCTCCGGTGATGTCCTCGACCAGGAGCCCATAGGGTTTGTCCTGCGCCCGGATTTCCGCCAGGAGGGCCTCTCTCAGTGCCCGGTCATCCACCGGCTCGCTGGCGAGGACCATCAGGTTGCCCTGTCGAGCCACCACGCTGTTGCCAGGGGATCTTCGGCCGTGTCCGTTGCTCAGGCTGAAGTCCTGGATGGGGGTTCGGCTCATCAGGAAGCTTTCCAGCACCCCGTCCGTGACGATGGCCACCCTCTGGGCAGGCACTCCTTCGTTGTCGTAGGGGTAGTGACCTGCCAGGTCCACCGTCCCCAGGCGGCTCTGGGTGGGGTCATCCACAACGCTCAAAAAGGAGGGGAGGATGGCCTGTCCCACCATGTCGGTGAACGTCTGGCCCTCGTCCTCGTCTTTCTGGCGATGTCCCTCGACTCGATGGCCCAGGACCTCGTGGAAGAAGACCCCGGCCGCTCTCCCCTTCAGGATGGCTGGACCGGAAAAGGGCTCGATCAGGGGTGCCTCTTTCAGTTCCAGCAGTCGGTCGGCCAGCAGTGTCATTCGCACCGTGAGGGCGGCTTCATCGGGCAGGTCGTCGGGGTGGGTGGCGACCACGTAGTCATCGAGAGCGAGTTCCATGCCGTCTGGTGCCACCGTTCGTCCCCAGAGATTCACCCGGTAGTTCACCCGGCTCCATCGCAGCTGTGTCCCCTCGCTGGTCGTGACTCGAAAGGTCTGGGCCACTGCGGTGACCTCGGCGCTGCTGTCCAGGACGTGGGGGTGGTCCAGCATGGTGCCGCTCACCCGTTTCAGGATGTCGGCCCAGGCGTCCATGTCCAGGGAGACATCTTCGATCGGTCGGAGATCCACGACCACCTGGGCGCCGCTCCAGTCCGCCGAGTCGTCTTCTCGGGCGACCTTGACGACCTCGTTTCCATGGACCTGCTGCAGCCGCCGTACTGCCGCCTGCCAGGCCTCGTCGGTCTGGCGCCACAGAGCCTGCCTGGTGGCGTAGGACGCCTCGTCCAGGGGCAACAGGATGCGGCTGTGGTCGGTTTCGGAGAACCAGCCTCCTCCGCGGATCTTGTGGGTATTGTCCAGCTCTGGGCTGCCGACCCGCACATCCACGTCCGCGGTCCGCAGGTGACGCTCGGACTCCATCCCCAGGGCCCCGTGGGTTGCCTGGACCCTCAGGGTGTGTCGATCGACGATCTCGTAGGCCAGGTAGTAGGGCGGTTCTTCGGCGTCAGCGAGGATCGCCATGGTTCGCTCAAGTTCACCGGTGGCGATCTCGAGCACCCGATCGCCTTGTGCGAAGGCCAGACTAAAAAAAAAGAGGAAGCGCAATTTTCTTCGCTACATCTCGTCGAATGGGTCCTCGTCGAGATCGTAGGAGTCAGCCTCCTGATCCTCCCAGTCGATGCCGACGACCTTCTCGATAAGCGAGACGATCTCTTCTCCTGTCAGCCCGATCTCGTCGTTGTTGGAGAACTCGTATTCCAAGGTCTCCAAAAGACTCTCGTCCAGGGCTGCTTCTTCCTCGATGTTGATGACAAGGTCTTCTGCGTCCTCGACCCCGGCTTCCTCTGCGGCGCTGGACAGGGACTCGATCACGTACTCCGCCAGCGACCCGGCATCGGGGTCCTCGTTGACCGTCTCCAGGTACTCATCGATGCTCATGACGAGCTTTTCGCGGACCACTTTGGGCAATTTCATCTGGAACAGATCCTCTTGTGCGCAACTGCGTACCAACTCTGGTCGACCCTTGCAAGGACGGATAGGTCGCCGGCGTGACCCTTTCCACCGAGTTGCTACGGGCGCTGCCCAAAACCGACCTTCATGTTCACCTGGATGGTTCTCTTCGACTGGACACCCTGATCGACCTGGCGATGGCGCGGGGCGTTGCACTGCCATCGCAGACCCCGGAGGGACTTACGGAGTTGGTCTTCAAGGAACGCTACGCCAACCTGGTGGAGTACCTGGCGGGTTTTCAATACACCTGTGCGGTGCTCCAGGATCCGGAAGCCCTGGAGCGTGTGGCCTACGAACTGGCCTGGGACAACATCGACGAAGGGGTTCGCTACATCGAGGTGCGTTTTGCGCCTCAACTTCACATGGGCGGCAAGATGGCCATCGAGGACGTACTCGGGGCTGTCAACAAGGGTCTGGACAGGGCGCGCAGGGAGCACGAGATCCAGGTTGCCGTCAGCGGAGAGCCTTCCTTTCGCTACGGGATCATCGTCTGTGCCCTCCGGATGTTCACGGCAGGTTTTTCGCCCTGGTATGCCCGCGTGGGGCAACTGTTCGAGGCGATGCCCCAAAAGGATCTCTTTGTCACCGCTTCCCTGGAGCTGGCCAGGGGGGCCGTTCGTTGTCGGGACCAGCTTGGAATTCCGGTGGTTGGATTCGACCTGGCGGGCCAGGAAGAGGGCTACCCGGCCCGGGCCCACTGGAAGGCTTTTCAGTATGTGCACGAGCACTTCCTCAAGAAGACCGTGCACGCGGGAGAGGCCTATGGCCCGGAGTCGATCTTCCAGGCCATCACCGAGCTGCATGCCGATCGGATCGGGCACGGCTACCACCTGTTCGATGCCGACCGGATCGAGGATCCCAAGATCCAGGATCCCGAAGGCTACGTGACTTCCCTGGCCCAGTACATTGCCGACCGGCGGGTCACGATCGAGGTCTGCATTACCTCGAACCTGCAAACCAACCCCGAGATCGGGACACCGGATCAGCACATCTTTCGCAAGATGCTCGATGCGCGGCTCTCGGCGACCTTGTGCACCGACAACCGGCTGGTCTCCCACACCACGGTGACCCGGGAGTACGAGTTGGCTGTCCAGACCTTTGGGATGTCCGCCAAGGAGGTTCGGAGCACCATCATCTACGGCTTCAAGCGCAGCTTCTTTCCCGGCCACTACCGGGAGAAGCGAGCCTATGCCCGGCAGATCATCGACTACTACGACAAGGTCGAGGCCCAATTCCTCCAGGACCCTGAAGTCTAGAGCGCGGTTTCATCGGCCTCTGGGGGCGGCCTGATGCAGGCCAGGGCAAAGGGCGGGGAGATCCCTGGCCTTCACCCCTGATCAGTTCTGTGCGGTGGCCTCGTAGTCCTTGACGAAGTCCTGCTCGAACAGGGGATAGCCGCGAGCCCGGGCTTCCTCGAAGAACGAGGGCAGGACGCCGGTGGGCTCCAGGCCGCCAAAGATCCGCGGCTGCTGGCCAACCATCTCAGTGCGGTGGACCCGGAAGCGGTACAGGATGTTGAGCTGGTAGTGGCCGTGCTCGTCCAGGTTGGGCAGCAATTCGGCGATCTGGTCGATCCGGCGGGTTCCGTCCTTGAAGCGACTGACCTGGACCACCATGTCCACAGCGTTGCAGATCTGGCTGCGCACGGCCCTGGCGGGGAGGTCCTCACCAGCAAAGAGCACCAGGGTCTCCAGCTTGGCCAGGGCGCCCATCGGGGTGTTGGCGTGCAGGGTGCTCATGGTGCCGCCGTGCCCGGAGTTGAGCGCGTTGAGAAGATCGAGCGCTTCACCGCCGCGCACCTCGCCGACCAGGATGCGATCCGGCCGGAGTCGCAGCGCCGACTGCAGCAGGTCGCGGATGGTGACCTCGCCCCGCTCGAATTCGTCCGGTGCCCGGGCCTCGAGCTGGATCCGGTGGGGCTTGGGCAGGTTGAGCTCCCGGGTGTCCTCCAGGACGACGATGCGCTCGCTGTCGTCAAAGGACTGGGCAAGGACATTGAGGAGGGTCGTCTTGCCGCTGCCGGTTCCGCCGCTGACCACCAGGTTGCGCTTCATCTGGATGGCGACGTTCAGCAGGTTTGCCCCGGCCTTGTCCAGGGTCCCGAGGGAGATCAGTTCCTCCATCGTGAGCTCCCGTCGGGAGAACTTGCGGATGGCGACGGTGATCGTCTCGGCAATCGGAGGAATGACCACGTGGACCCGGGATCCATCGGGCAGCCGGGCATCCATGCGTGGGTTGCGTTCGTCCAGGACCTTGCCAGAGAACTGGGCGATGTTGATGCAGGCGGCCATCAAGGCCTCCTCGTCCTCGAACCATACGCCGTCGATGAACTCCACGAATCCGTTCCGCTCGGCGTAGATCTCGCCAGGGCCGTTGATCATGATCTCCGTGACCTCGGGGTCGTTGATCAGATCTACGACCGGCTCCAGGTGGTAGAGCACGGTGGTCGAGAAGAGCTTGCTCATGAAGGTGTGGCCAGGCTCACTTCTTCGGGGTGTTCTTCTTCTTTGACTTGCCACCAGCGAACAGGTTCTTGAAGAACCCCTTCCCCTTCCCCTTCCCCTTCTTTCCCGAATCTCCTCGTGCCCGTTCGATTCGCTTCATCTCCAGGTGCGCGTCGGGGTTGGAGGGGTTCTGTTTCAGGGCCATGATGTAGCACTTGCGTGCGATGTCGAGTCGGTTCTCCGCGGAGTAGGTCCTGCCCAACAGCACCCAGCCCTTGTCCATCTTGGCGACCGCCTCCACGGACAGCTTGATCAACTCCCGGCCTTCTTCGGCTCGTTCTTCGTCCTTGCCCAGGTGCAGCCGAAAGATCGTGTAGCCGAGATGGGCCCGGAACTCGTGTTCCTCGGGCACCGCCTCCACGATCTCCTGGAAGATGTCGTGGGCCTCCAACAGCTTGCCAGACGACAGGGACCGCAATCCCACCCGGAAGCGTTCTTCGGCGGCGAAGATGGCGGTGACCTTCTCCATCGCCAGCTCATCCTCGGTCTTCATGCCGTGAATGACCCGGTTGACGTAGGCCTCTCGCTCCTCGGCATCGCCCAGGGTCTCCCAGGCCTCGTTGATCTTGGCGGTGATCGCCTCCACCATTTCCTGCTGGGCCTCGGGCTTTTCGACCCAGGCATCGGGGTGGTAGCGGCGAGCCAGCTCGAAATAGGCCTTCCGGTATTCCCCGTCGGTGGCATCCCAGGCGACGCCCAGGACCTCGAAGAAGTTTTCCGCCCGGTCCACCTGGTGCAGGGTCGAACGGAGGCGCTTGACCTTGGGATCAGGTCCGGAGGATTCGCCTCCCAGGGTGTCGGCGATCATCGAGCCGATGTTTCCGCCGCCGTCTTCAGATGGCTTGGTGCTCCCCTCCAGGCTGACCTGGTGGGTGGCCTCCTCTCCTGCGTCAGGCCCGGCCTCCTCCTCCGGGTCCTCGGTGGGTTCATCGTCCTCAGGGGCTTCCTCGATGGTGAGGGTGGACACCTGGGGCTCCTCGTCCCGATCGTCGGTGATCTTGACGTGGGTGGTGACACCGTCGCTGCCGAGTTTTGTCAGGCCCACGGCATGGGACAGGTAGACCGCCCGCAAGGCCTGGCCTTCCTCGCCGGGTGCGAAATCCAGGATCTCCTCCAGGGTCCGGCGACCATCCAGATCGTGGAGCATTGCCCCCAGTTCGGCCCCGACGGGCAGATCGGTGAATTCGTAGGGTCCGGCCGAGTCCGCCTGGGGGAAGTCGGACATGTGTGGCTGGAGGCGTTGCAACAGGTCTTCGTCTCCCAGCCGCTCCAGGAGGGCGGCCCACAAGGCCCCCAAGAGGTTCAAGGAGAGGATCTTGGGGGGCTCGGAGTCTGTGGTGAAGGACCAGGTTCCCTCCGCGACGCCGATGGCGTTCATCACCCGCAGGTTGGCCTGGAGCGTGGCCAGGCCTCGATTGTCCAGGTCCGGGTGCTGGGTCTTCAACACCTGGGCGCTCTCGCTCTTCAGGTTGGACTTGGTGTATTGCAGGTCACCCGCAGCGAGGAAGAAGGAGCGCTTCTTCTTGCCGTCCATCACCTCGAGCAAGCCGGTCTCGGCTGCCCGGGTAAGCTCGCAGAAGATCTCCAGGGCGGACGTCTCGTCCAGGCTGCCCGTTCGCATCGCGTGCACGCAGTGAAGGGGAAGATGGCATCTTAGGGGGCGCGGGGGGTCCCATCAAGCCTCGTGGGGAGGCACTCCGTGCGGATCCGAGACAGGGGGGCCATCGCCGAGGGTGTAGGCCTCTTCCATCCACGCTCCCAGGTCGATCAGTCGACAGCGCTCCGTACAGAACGGGAAGGCCTCTGCCTCTGCTCCGGGCACCAGGAGGCGCTTGCAGCCGGGGCAACGGATCTGCTTGCCGGTGGGGACCTTCATGGGGTCATCTCCTGGGTTGAGGAGGGAAGAGGGTGAAAACCTTATCGGGCGGCGTTGTAACGGCCCTCGGGACCAGGGAAGTCCGTGCCGTCGGTGTAGGTGCCCGGGCTCACGTCGCCCGAGGAACTGGGGGCGTAGCGGTGGTGGGTGTAGCTGGTGCCCCAGACATCGGGGTCCATCACCAGGCTGGCATCAAAGATGGCTTCGAGGGTGCCGCTGAAGTCGCTGTCACCGTAGGCCACGTCGTCGATGACGGTGCTGCTGTCAGCGGCGTAGAGCCAGATGTGGTCCCCGGTGTTGTTCAGGCTCAATCCATATTCCAGGGAGGAATCTTCGTTGTCGGCGATCACAAAGCTGACGTTCGCGTGCCCGGCGTTGCTCAGGGCGCTGACGTCTCCCCCCCCGAAGAGCACCACAGCCTCCCCTGCGCGAAGGACGGTGCCCTCGGCAAAGGTGTGACGAGGAAGCCCTGGGATGCTCAACTCCTCGACGGTGACACCGGAGATGTCGACTGTGGCGTCGGCGGCGTTCGCGATCTCCAGGAATTCGTCCTCGACCTCGTCCAGGGAGCCATCCTCGTTCGGATCGCCATCGATGGCGCCATCGCTGAGCAGTTCGTTGATGACCAGGTCCCCGGCCGTCGCCGCCACAAGGCTGACGGTCACGTCCACGGAGTCGGTGAACCCCGAGTATTCCCCGGTCAGGGTGACGGAACCGTCCAGCAGGGGCTGTCCGAGAGCGGCCTCGTAGAACTTGATCACGGTCTCGTCGGAAGAGGACCACTGGGAATCTCGACTGACATCGGACTCCGATCCATCGGCCCAGGTGACGGTGGCCGTCAGGGAGACCACTTCCTTGGTGCTGATGTCCGTGAGGTCTGCGCTGACGGCGAGAGCGCTGATGTCGGTGTCGGTGTCGGTGTCGGTGTCCGTGTCCGTGTCCGTGTCGGTGTCGGTGTCGGTGTCGGTGTCGGTGTCGGTGTCGG